>JAEUVR010000203.1 GCA_016786785.1 Chitinophagaceae bacterium | reverse complement strand
CCTGCCTGTTTTTTTTGGCAAACCTGTTATGAGCTCCATGTGGCTGTCGACGCCAGTTCCGGTGATCGGGATGATCGGCACCACCTTGTTTTTCGATATAGGGGTGTACCTGGTAGTGATAGGCGTAGTCCTAACCATTTTATTCAGCATTTCACAGTATAGCGAGAACGGATAACGATGGAATTATTATTGGTCATATTAATTGGACTTCTTTATGCAGCCGGCATGTACCTGCTGCTCAGGAGAAGCATGGTTAAACTGCTGATCGGTTTAAGCATGTTAGGCAACGGCGCCAATATCCTGATATTTCTGCTGGGCAGGATAACCAAGGGAAAGCCCCCGGTTATTGGCGAGGGGGCAAAGGTATTCACAGATATCTATGCAGACCCGGTTCCGCAGGCTTTAATATTGACAGCTATCGTAATCAGCTTCGGACTTCAGGCTTTTGCTATTGTTTTACTTAAAAGGGTGTACGTTTTAATCGATTCCGATGATCTTGACGATTTGAACACGCCGGAAGATGAAGATATATGATCGATAACTCTATTATACTGCCCTTGATCGTGAACCTGTTTGCCGCCATCATACAGTTGTTCTTCTGGCGTAAGACAGTCGCCCAGCGGATCATCAGCATCGCGGCCTGTTTTGTTGTAATGCTGTTGTCCGCGCAGTTGGTGAACAAGGTGTACAATGGCGGCATATTGATCATGGAAGCTGCCAACTGGAAAGCTCCCTTCGGGATCGTATTCGTGGCCGACCTGTTCAGCAGCGTCCTGGTGTTGTTCTCCTCTCTTGCAGGCCTGGCCGTATCCTTGTTTTCTGCAGCGGGCATTGCGCGCGCGCGTATGCTCTATGGATATTTCCCTATTTTTCATTTTTTGATGATGGGTTTGATCGGCGCCTTTCTAACAGGCGATATCTTTAACCTGTATGTATGGTTCGAGGTCATCATCATATCCTCTTTTGTATTGATGACCTTGGGCGGCAGAAAGCCACAGATCGAAGGGGCCGTAAAATATATGGCCATGAATATCCTGGCGTCGACTTTTTTCCTTACAGGGATCGCCGTACTCTATGGCATTACCGGCACGCTGAATATGGCCGATCTGTCGCTTAAAGTGGCCGCGCATGAAAACAGGAGCCTGATCAATATCACAGCGATTTTCTTTATCATCGGTTTTGGCATTAAGTCGGCTGTGTTTCCCCTTTATTTCTGGCTGCCCTCTTCCTATCACACGCCGCCCTCGGCAGTGGTGGCGGCTTTCGGGGGACTGCTTACCAAGGTGGGCCTCTATGCGTTGTTCCGGGTATGTACGCTTATTTTTATTCCCGATGAATTCATGAAGAACCTGCTGATATGGCTTGCTATTTTCACGATCCTTACGGGCAGCTTTGGCGCATTCATCAAGCGCGATATCCGCAAGATGTTCTCTTATCTTATCGTTTGCCATATAGGATTCATACTGGCCGGGCTGGGGATCTTCACGGAAGTCGCTTTTGTTGGCGCCCTGCTTTACCTGTTCCATGATATCATGGTAAAAACGAACATGTTCCTGATAGCGGGACTGATCCGTCAATTGCGCGGCACGATGAATATGGATAAACTCGGCGGGCTCTATGCAGACTATCCTAAGATTTCTTTGCTCATCGCAATCGTCTTGTTTTCGCTGGTGGGGGTTCCTCCCTTATCGGGTTTCTGGCCCAAAATATACCTGTTTGAAGCGGGGTTTATGAGCGATCGCTACCTGGCGGTGGGCGCTATTATCATTGGAAGCTTTATCACGTTATATGTGATAGCCAAAATGTGGATCGACGTATTCTGGAAAAGCCCTCCCGGCGTGGAAGATAGCGGAGAAGGCGCAATCGTCGACAAGTTCAAAACCTTTTCCCTGTCGAAAAAAGCGCTGCTGGTCAGTCCGATCGTACTGCTGGCCGCAATATCTTTATATATGGGATTATACACGGAGAATATTGCTTTGGCGGCAAAGCGGATCGCCGCCGAAATGATGGATACGACGCCGTATGTGGAAGCTGTTTTGAAAACCCATTAATAAGACGCGTATGCACAGACAGTTTTTAATGAACCTTATGCTGGCCTCCATCTGGGTGGCGCTAACGGGCGAGTTGCTTTTTCAAAACCTTGTATTCGGATTCATACTTGGCTTTTTCCTGCTTTGGCTGATGAACCGCAATGAGGACGACCGGAGGTATTTTTACCAGACGCCACGGATCATCAGTTTTATCATGTATTTTTTCTATGAAATGATAAAGGCCAACATGCAGGTCGCCTTCGACGTGGTAACGCCGAGATATTTTATGCAACCGGGCATCGTGAAATACCCCACAAATGCGCGGACTGATTTTGAAGTGACCATGTTGTCTACCATCATTTCCCTTACGCCCGGAACCCTGATCATTGATATCAGCGAGGATAGGAAAGTTCTTTATATCCATGTAATGTACCTGCGCGATAAGGACAGGTTCATACAGCAGCTCAAAAACGGTTTTGAGCGAAGACTGCTGGATATAATAAGATGATAGTATACTGCGCACACTTTAAAAGTAAATTCCGATGGATTTAAGCAACTATATCAATTACGTGATCCTGCCAGCGCTGTCAATCTCGATGCTGCTGGTGTTTATCCGCCTGTTCAAAGGTCCTACCATCGTAGACAGGGTCATCGCGCTGGACCTGCTGATCACCATTGGCATAGGGATGATCACCGTATACAGCATTAGCACGGAAGAAGCCGTATTTACCGATATCGCCATGATCCTGGCCCTTATTGCATTCCTGGGCACGATCGCATTTTCATTTTACCTTAGAAGAAGAAAAAGTAGCAATGACTGATCTGATAATTATTATAATGAGTACAATAGGCGCATTGGTGATTTTGGTCGCTGCCATTGGGATTTTAAGAATGCCCGATTTTTACCTGCGTCTTTCCGTAACGGTGAAAGCCTCCACGCTGGGTAGCGGGCTTCTGTTATTGAGCTCTGCCATATTTTTCCCCCAGGCTTCTGTAACGACCAAAAACCTGGCCATCATTTTCTTTCTTATCCTAACCGGCCCTGTAGCGGCGCATATGATCGGCAGGGCAGCTTATTTTATCGGCGCCGCAAAATGGAAAGGGACTGTGAGGGACGACCTCGAAGGCATGTACGACAAGGAGAACGATGTCCTCAGAAGCGAAAAAGAAGAAAGCGAGCTTGGGCGCTAGCGGGCTACAAAAGATTCTGCCTGTATTTTTTCGCATACTCTTTAGCCGTTAAGCCTGTGATGAGTTTAAACTGCCGGTTAAAATGCGAGATGTTGTTGTAGCCGATTTCGTAGCATATTTGCGTGATGGTCATTTCTTTTTTCACGAGCAATTTGCAGGCGTTGAGAATACGGACCTCATTTAAAAATTCAGAGAACGTTTTTTGCGTTCTGGATTTAAAATAACGGCAGAAAGAAGATACGGTAAGGTTCGACAGGCTGGCAATTTCCTCTACGGTAATATCGTCCGCATAATGCTGCATAATGTAATTCATCACAACGTTAATGCGCTCTGTGTCTGAAGTATTGACCGTGCTGGTGTAGCCTGCGCTGGAAAGCAGTTCATAGTCTTTTGTATGCGCTATTGTTTCCAGGGTTTTTAGAAAAAGGAGCAATCTTTCCATTCCGGTTGCCGCTACAACGTCTTTAACAAGCCCCGATATTTTCCGGTGGTCGGCGCCATGCATCAAAACGCCCTGTCGCCCTCTTTCGAAAAGCTTTTGAATATGCATGCATTCGGGCAAATCAAAAAAACCGCCGCCCAGCACATCATCCCGAAAATGTATGACATATACATCTACAAACAATGCTTTATTTTCCTGGTAAAAATCATTATCATTTTTCCAAACATGAGGCAGGTTCGAACTGATGAACATCAGGTCGCCATCGGAGAAATTTCCGATATGGTTTCCCATGAAACGGATTCCATAGCTCTTTTCCACAAAGATGATCTCATGCTCGGGGTGATAATGCCAGGGATAATCCATATACGGCGTGATCTCTCTTTTCACCGTGATGGATGATGCATGCTGAACGGGAATTTTCTCCAGCTTAGGCTGCATGAAATGCGTTTGTATTGTTAATAAAACTGCAGTATAGGATTTTTTGATGAAAAAATAGTGTTATAAATGGAAAAGTCAGTCGTATTCTTTCGATAAAAAGAGCAATAATTTCGAGCTGTCAATAGGGTTCCTGCCGGTAATGATAATGAAGTAGCCATTCGTTCATTACAAATCTTTAAGTAATTGGCATATGGATGAAAAAAGCAGTATGGATAAAAAGAACAGGTACATATTTGGCGTTACCCTGGTAGCTTCGGTGGGCGGCTTTTTGTTCGGTTTCGACCTGGCTGTTATTGCCGGGGCGCTTCCTTTTCTTGAAACGGAATTCCATCTATCGCCTGCCATGAAGGGCGCCGCGGCGAGCAGCGCTATCCCGGGCGCTATCGTAGGGCCATTGTTTGGGCTATGGTTTGCCGACAGGTTGGGCCGAAGAAAAACGATGATGATCGCGGCTTTTTTGTTCTTCGCGTCTACTATCGGAACTGCGACAGCAGAAGGTATATGGAATTTCAATGTATGGCGTTTTGTTGGCGGACTGGGCATCGGTCTCGCTATGATGTCATCTCCTATCTATATTGCAGAGCTATCGCCGCCGCATAAGCGCGGAGCGCTGGTAAATGTAAACCAGCTTTCTAATGTAATTGGGATCAACCTTGCGGTTATTGTAGGTTATTTTTTTTCGTTTGATGGCTGGGGCTGGCGATGGATGTTCGCTGCCCAGGCGGTTCCTGTTTTGTTTCTAACGGTTGGACTGATGTTGATCCCTGAAAGCCCGCGTTGGCTGGCGTCGAAGGGCAGGAGAGAAGAAGCGCTGGCCATTCTTAAAAAGGTGAACGTTGCAAAAATTGCCGAACAGGAACTAAGTAATATCCAAAAAGCATTAGGTACGGCTACCGGCAGTTTCAGTGAATTGCTTCAGCCCGGTATGCGCAAAGCGCTGTTCGTAGGCATTGTTATGATGGTTTTTTCCCAGATCAACGGCGTAAATGTGATCTTGCTCTATGCGCCGAGCATACTGGCGGAAGCGGGCGTATCCGTAGGGTCGAACGCTATTTTAAGCTCCATACCGGTGTATGTTTTTATTTTTATCTGCACGGTGGCTGCATTCGGTTTGATAAAACGGTTCAGCAGAAGGGGTTTGCTGATTGCCAGCGTTTGCGGAATGTGCGCGGCTCACCTGCTAATGGCGTTTATCCTGCATGGCAACTGGTCGCCCATGGCTACATTAGTTCCCATGCTGTTGGGCGCAGGTTCCTTTACATTAGGGCTGGCTCCTTTAAGCTGGGTCATTATATCCGAAATATATCCCAACCATATTCGTGGAAAAGCCCTGGCGGTTGTTTGTTTCTTTCTCTACCTGTCGTCTTTTATCACTGCGCAGTTATTCCCGATGCTTACCGACTGGTTTACCAGGCAATATAATGATCCGGCAGGGGTGTATATCCTTTTTGCGTTGATATGCGCCGCCTGCGTGGTCTTTTCCTGGAAGATGATACCGGAAACCAAGGGGTTAAGCCTGGAAGATATTGATTCATTATGGGCAGATAAATCTGTAGATAAGGCAAGACACAGCAACGCTTTTATAAAGACGGAATAATAACCGGTAGCGAAGGTTTTTAAGGTTACCGGCTTAAGGATTCATTTAATGTTTAAAAAAGGATTGGTATGAAAATCGGTTTTGTTGGATTTGGAGAGATTAATTCACCGGTTGAATTGATTAAGACCAAATGCAGGGCGGCAAGGGAAGAAATCGCATCGCTGGGCTTCCCAATCGTTACCACAGCGGTTGTAACGGATGATACAGAAGGTAAGGACGCAGCGCGGGCAATAGCAGATCTTAAGAAAGAGGAGTTTGACGTATTGATCGTATGCCTTGCGGGCTGGATACCTTCTCATGCCGTAATTGCCGTTACGCATGAGTATGCGCATAAACCGATTGTTTTGTGGGGGCTTGCGGGAGATATGGAAAACGGGCGTATCGTTACGGCAGCGGCCCAGGCCGGTACTACTGCCCTAAGAAAAGTGTTTGCAGACCTGGGATACAAATTCAGGTATGTGTATAGCGTCATTGGCCAACCATCGCCCCTTCATAAAATAACGTGTTTTGTAAAAGCCGCATTTGCGCAAAAATCAATTGCAGGCAGCAGGGTGGGGATGATGGGATTTCGCGATATGAAATTGTATAATACGTTGTATGAAGGGCTGTCGCTTAAAAAAGATCTGGGCATTGATGTGGAATTCTTCGAAATGCTTGAGTTGCTACAGGAGGCCGAACAGGTTGACAAAGCCCGCGTTGAACCATTGCTGCATAAGGTCAGGTCGGAATGGCATTTTGTGCAGCCTGTAGACGAAGATTTCCTGAGAAAGGGTATCCGCTATTACCTCGCTTTGCTGAAGATCGCCCGAATCAACGGCTACCAGGCTCTTTCGCTCAAAGATGTGGATGGAATGAAAAAGCTGCTGCACTTTCCGCCGGCGTTCCTGTTCATGCTTTTGTCCGATGAGGCGGGCCTGTGCGCTATTCCGGAGAATGATGTAATGGGCGCGGTTACGCAATTGATCGTTAAGGGCCTGACCGGGCAATGCGGGGCCTACTTCGAATTTTATGAATTTTTTGAAAACGGGGTATTGATGGGAGTGCCGGATTATGTGCCTGCAGAAGTGGTAAAGGGTAAAGTTAAGGTGACCCGTTCCGCTTTTGGAGGCATAAGCGGCGGTTTGTTGAATATCTCCGAGGTAAAAACCGGGAGGATGACGCTTGCCCGGCTTTCTAATACGGGAAGCCGTTATACGATGCATATGGTAACCGGCGTGGCAAAGCCCATTAAATGGGAAGAAGCAGGTTGGGAGCAACCAGCTCCGCAATTGCCGAGTTTTGAGCTGACGCTTGATCAGCCTGTCGACGATTTTGCCGAAAAAGTTTCGGGCCAGCACTATATTGTTGCATATGGCGATCAGACCGATTTGTTAAGGGATTTTTGCTGCCTGAAAAATATAAATGTGATTTAAAGTATCCTTATGAAAAAATACGATGCGGTAATAGCTGGATACCTTTGTATAGACCTGATCCCTGCGTTCAAAAAAGGCGTTACGGTAAATGATGTGTACGATGTGCTCCGCCCCGGCAGGTTGGTAGAAATTGACGGTATGGAATCCACTCTTGGCGGCGTTGTTGCCAACGCGGGCATGGCGATGAAAAAATTTTCGAAGCGGGTTTTTCTGAATGGGTTGCTGGGTACGGATTTTATTGGAAAAATAGCGAGAGAGTCCCTCGAAAAGCATGGATTGTCTGAAGGAATACGAACGGTTAAGGATAAGGGAACAGCGTTCGGTTTGGTGATAGCGCCGCCGGCCGTTGACCGTATTTTCCTTGAATCGCCGGGATGCAGCGAGCTGTTCGACCTCTGCCATATAGATTATGACGCGGTATCTGATAGCAGGATTTTTCATTTCGGATATCCGCCGCTGTTACAAAAATTCTACAGGCAGAAAGGAAAGCAATTGGTTTCGCTTTTTAAGAAAGTAAGCGAGATGGGAACGGTTACTTCCCTTGACTTTAGTCTGCCGGATACGGAAAGCGAGTCGGGAAAAGTAAATTGGGTGGATATCTTACAAGCTGTCCTGCCTTATACCGATATTTTTGCGCCCAGCCTGGAAGAGGCTTTGAAAATGGTTTTCCCGTATGAGTATACAATGCTGGAAGCAGCGGGAAGCGATATTGTGGATCATACGCCGCCGGATCTTATTAAGGAATTGGGTGAAAGGCTGATCGCCTATGGCGCCCATATTGTCCTGATCAAAGCGGCTCACAAAGGCTTGTTTTTATGGACGGGAAATGTTGCTGCGATCAACAGTAAGCAAACCGTACGCCTTGCGGAGGAAGAATGGAACAACAGGCAACTATGGTGCGAAGCCTATCCTGTGATCCAGGAAAAAATAATCAATGCATCGGGCGCCGGCGATACTTCTGCCGCTGCTTTTCTCACTGCGATTTTAAATGAAGAGCCGCCTGACATTGCGATGAAGTATGCCGCTATTGCCGGTAAGAATAATTTGTATTGCAACAATATATTCGAAGACATGCCGGACTGGAAAATGATGACGAAAGAGTTGCAGGAGACCCTTGTGGAAATAAGAGATATAAAAGAGCTGCTGGTGAATGCGGAGAACAATGATAAAATATAACAGGATACCGAATAAAATATTACAGTATTATGAAGGATGCTTTAAAGGTTGATAAAGATTGGTGGCGCGGCAGCGCCGAAGGGATCCCTCGCTTGATAACAGAGGCGCCCGGCCCGCGTTCCAAACAGATGCATGCCAATACGGCTCGGTATATGAAGGGGCTAAGCTCGCAGGTAAAGTTATTCCCGGTTTGTTTTGAAGAAGGCAACGGGATAACGCTCACAGATGTGGATGGCAATAAATATCTCGATTTTTCTTCGGGCATTTATGTCACTTCGTTGGGGCATTGCCATCCGAAAATATCTGAAGCGATTGCTTACTGGGCGAAAAAGCTGATGAATGCGCATGATTTTACCACGCCTGTAAAAGAGAAGCTGCTGGAGAAAATGGCTGCAATCCTGCCCGGCAAACTGAATGCGGTACAATTGTATTCCGATGGCGCCACGGCTGTGGAAGCGGCGATACGGGCGGCGAGGGCCATTACCCATAAACATGAATTTATTTCCGCTTATCGCGATTTTCATGGCAAAAGCATGGGGGCGGTAAGCTGCGCGCAGATGTATAGGGGCGAAACTTTTAGCTATGGCCCAACCAGGGCGGCAGGCTTTTATATGGCGCCCCGGCCCGACCCTTATCGTCCGTTATGGAAAAAAGCCGATGGTACAATTGATACAGACGCCTATATCGACTTTTATGAAAATTTTTTAAGGGAAGGCACTGTAGGCAATGTGGCCGCGTTTGTGCTGGAGCCGGCGCAAGGATGGGCGGGAAGCATTTTTCCCCCCGACGATTTTTTTCCAAAGCTTAAAAAACTATGCGAGCAATATAACATACTGCTGTATGACGATGAAGTATTGGCAGGCATGGGAAGAACGGGAGAATGGCTCGCGCTGAATCACTGGAATGTAATACCGGATATTGTAACCTTTGGCAAATCCTTTGGCAACGGGTTTCCCGTAACTGCATTGGTGGTAAGCGAGGAAAATGGCGAAGCGCTTGAAAAGATTTCCGCTTCTTCGAGCTATGGCGGCAACCCAATGGCCTGCGCCGCGGCGTTGGCTTCCATAGAAGTGATCGAAGAAGAAAATATACTGGAGAATGTAAGAAGCGTGGGCGCTTATTTTATGAAACGGATGCAGCAGATGAAAGCGGAACACCCTATTATAGGCGATGTGAAAGGAAAGGGTTTTTTGCTGGGAATAGAGCTGGTAAAAGATAAAACAACCAAAGAACCTTTTGCAGAAGCCGGCGTATCTGTATACCGTAAAGCTTTTAAAAAAGGATTGGCATGGATACCGGCAGGCCATATTCTTCGTATGTCTCCTCCTTTGATCATGGATGAGAAATATGCTGCGATGGGCATGGATATCATAGAGGATGCGATCGCTGAAACGGAAAAGGAATTTGGATATAATTAATAGTAACGATTAATTCCAAAATGTTTAATCATGACAAATAGTTCGCTACGCCAGTTAAAGGACGGCGGCTTACGCATTGGCTGGGCCGCAGAGGATGTAACGCCTGAAGGACCGGTATCTTTATTTGGGCAATACTATGAGCGGATTTCCGAATATGTGCAGAGCCGTTTAACCGTAACGGCATGCGCTATGGAAAAGGTCATGGATGGAGCCCGCGCGGAGCAGGCTGTATTGGTTTCGATGGATACAGCCTTTACTTTAAAGGAAGTGCAGGATGCCGTTCGTGCCCGATTGCAGGGGACAATACCCGGCCTGGACCTGAACAAAATTTTTTTAAATGCCACCCATACGCATTCGGCGCCCTATCCGGAGGTGGCAAGCAGTTTCGGCGAAATACTATTAAATGGCATCTGTAAGGCGGTTGTCAATGCATGGAAGAACCGTAAGCCATCCGCTATCAGCGCCGGCTTTGATTATGCGGTTATCGGTCATAACCGTAGGGCGATGTATGCCAATGGAACTGCGGAGATGTATGGCGATACGGATAGGGAAGATTTTTTAGCCATAGAGGGGCCCGCCGATCCCGGGATTGACCTGCTTTTTACCTGGGATCTTGATAAGCAATTAACCGGTATATGGATAAACCTTGCCTGCCCGGCGCAGGTAACAGAATCTAAGTATTATGTGTCCTCCGACTTCTGGAGCGAGGCGAGAAAAAGAATAGCCGAAAGATTTGGGGAAACAGTGCATATCCTCCCGCAATGTAGCGCCGCCGGCGATATTTCGCCAAGGGACCTTACCGCCCGTTACAGAGGCGGCGAGCCGGACATGTGGGATGTGCCGGGTATTGTTGAAATTGGGAAAAGGATAGATCGCGTAATACAGAATGTCTATCCTTCTGCTTTCGAGAAGATCACGACCGATATGGTTTTTTATCACCAAGTCAGGAAGATCCGGATACCCACGCGCGTTATTGCCGACGAAGAATACAAAAGGGCTCTATCTGTTGTCCATGCAATCAAAGCCGCCGAACCGGCAGATCCGTCTTCTCCGCTTACTGCCTGGAACCGGTTTTTACAGGAGATCAAAGACAATGAAAAAACAAAGACGCATGGGCCATGGGACAGCAAGACCTCTGATTATGGATGGCTTAGACCAATGGAAATAGTTGTTCAGCAGTATGAAGACAAAGACCGGCCTGCCTATTATGAATACGAACTGCACGTAATGCGCATCAATGACATGGCCCTTGCCGCCAATCCTTTTGAACTGTTTGTCGACTATGGGTTTGCTATTACAGCGAGGAGTAAGGCCAGTCAAACATTTCTTGTGCAGTTTGCCGGCGACTCCGGCGGTTACCTGCCTACGCAAAGGGCGCTCAAGGGCGGAGGCTACAGCGCTATGGCGAACAATATCGGGCCCGATGGAGGAAAGGCGCTGGTAGAAGAAACAGTTGCGGCAATCAATGCCCTTTGGGATGAAGACGGTATTTAAAATGTTCAGTTATATATTTCTCTTCCGTAAATAATACCGACAATACAATGAAAACCTACAGGCTGAACAGGCTGTTCCATCCGGTATCAAAAAAATGTTTTGATGTAGCCATTGACCATGGTTTCTTCAATGAATATGCTTTTCTGGAGGGTATAGAAAATATACAGGCGGCTGTTGAAGCAATTGTTGAGGCTGCGCCTGATGCCATACAGTTAACGACAGGGCAGGCGAAGTATTTACAACAAATACCTGGTAAGCAAAAACCCGCGCTCGTATTGAGAACGGATGTGGCCAATGTATATGGCAAAGCGCTGACGTCTGCTTCATTCAGTAAAATAATAGCGCAGGCCGCCTTGCAGGCGGTAAGGCTTGACGCTGCCTGCATGTGTATTAATCTGTTTTCCATCCCGGGAGCGCCTGAGGTTACGGCGCAATGCATTGATAATATTATTAGCCTGAAGCTGGAAGCAGATCATTACCAGATGCCGCTGATGATAGAGCCCCTGGTGTTTCAGCCCAATGCAGAGAAAGGAGGCTATATGCCGGACGGCGATATAACAAAGATCATACCCCTGGTAAGACAAGCCGTTGAGCTGGGCGCAGATATCATTAAGGCAGATCCTTCTACCCGTCTGCAGGAATATCATAAAGTTGTTGAAATGGCGGGCCTCATTCCGGTGCTGGTGCGCGGGGGCGGCAAAACAAATGACGAAGAGATATTGAGAAGAACTGCCGAACTGATGCAACAGGGCGTTGCGGGTATTGTGTACGGCAGGAATATTATACAGCATCACGATCCATGCGGGATTACAAGAACACTAATGAGTATCGTGCATGGGCGCTAAAGATCGGATGGCGATAGGTTAAACCTGGAATGCGGGAAGAGAAAGTTCATTTTAGGTCTTACGTTTTCCAATAACATCAGACAAAATTTTATCGACATATGAGCGACGGTCATGCATACTATTATCGTGTTCTTAAAGATGCAAATTCAGTGTCATTATTTGAAAATGAAGTGAAGGTTGTAGCGATCTTAATGTATTAGCTTCATGTCTGATTGCTAATTCATCATCTAATTCCGTACTGCATGCCATTAAAGGCCATATTATAAGTTATCAGCGTTAGACAGCGCGCTGGTAAAGGAACATATTGCATTAACCTTTCTCTAAAATACAAGTTATGATCCAACCAACTACTCGCTTTAAGCTTATGATGTTTTTAAGCATCTCTCTTTTGTTTTTCAATTCCCTGGCTAATGCGCAAAGCAAGGCCATCCATGGAACGGTGTATGATGCATCAAACAATCTTCCGTTGGAAGGCGCAACGGTTCAGGTGAAGAACAGCGCTGTATCTACAACAACTAACGGTTCCGGGAACTTTTCTTTATCAGCGCCAGATGGCGCAATACTCATTGTGTCATTTGTGGGTTATCGAACCCAGGAGATATCAATAGGTAATCAAACAAATCTTGCAATACGCCTATCGACTTCTGCTTCTGGTTTGACCGATGTGGTGGTAATAGGCTACGGAACAGTAAAAAAAGAAAATGTTACGGGCGCTATTTCCTCCATTACTGCTAAAAATCTATCGGATCGGGCAAATACGACGGTAAGCGAATCGTTTGCAGGGCAAATTCCGGGTGTTACTGCTCAACAGCTAAGTTCAAGGCCTGGAGCACAGTTGGATATTATTATTAGAGGAAGGGGCTCTATTAGCGCGGCCTCGACGCCGCTTTATGTTGTGGATGGTATTCCGGGGTCTTCTATTTTCAACATTAACCCAAATGATATTCAGTCAATAGAGATTCTTAAGGACGCCGCTTCAACAGCTATTTATGGAGCGAGAGGCGGAAATGGCGTAGTGCTGATTACTACAAATCAGGGAAAGAAGGGGAAACCGGTGATAAACTTTAATTCCTATTTTGGATTGCAGGAGCCGAATCGTATTGTTCATATGATGAATAGAGATGAGTTCATAGCTTATTCTATTTGGGGCAAAAATGCAGCATATATGCAGTTGGGGGGCAGTCTTTCTGATCCTATGAGCGCTCGTCCCAGCAGGCTTCAATACCCCGATAGCTGGAATAATCCTGATACCCTGCCTGATATAAACTGGCAGAAGGCAGTTTTGCAGAATTCGCCTATTTCAAGTTATCAGTTATCGGTATCCGGAGGCGGAGACAATGCGACTTATTTAATTTCTGCACAGCATTTAAACCAGGAAGGTATCGAAAAGTATACAGGGTTTAATCAAACCAATTTTAGAATAAATACTTCGCTTAATGTAAGCAAAAATTTAAAGGTGGGAATGAATATCGCGCCGTCCTTTTCAACAACTAAAGCTCCGGATCCTGAAGGACATGAGAGCGTCTATCATCGCGCATTGGCTACGCCGCCTATTGTGCCGCTTAATGGGAATACGGAAGCCACAGGGTATGTTGTAGGGGCTTTTGCCAATTTTGTAAACCCCTTGCAAACATTAAAAGAAACGCAACAAGCAACCAAGGGTAGCTTTATAGGCTCTAATCTTTGGCTGGATTTTGCTCCCTTATCCGGCCTGAACTTCAGAAGCCAGTTTGGATACAACTATACCGGGGTTGAAAGCAAATATTTCAGGCCGGCGAACGTAAGCAGGGGCATTTCTAGAGGAAGCTATTCGACATCGAGTAGGAGAAATTGGGTTTTACAAAATACCTTGAATTACTCGAAGACGCTTTTTTCCGAGTTAGAGATGGATGTATTGATCGGTCAGAGTATTGAATCCAACAAGAGTAGTTCGGCTTCTATTTCAGGGAACAACTACCCCAACAATCTCGTGCCTACGCTTAATGCGGCCGCACAGATAACAGGAGCTAGTACTTCTGAAAGCGAAAACAGCCTGGCCTCTTTCTTTGGCAGGGCAAACTTTAATTTCAAGGATAAATACCTATTAACGACAAATATTCGCAGAGACGGATCCTCCCGGTTTGGAATTAATAATAAATGGGGAACATTTCCTTCGCTATCCATAGGGTGGAAATTAGACAGGGAAAACTTTTTTAAGAATGTTTCCAATCTGGATTTACTCAAAATAAGGGCTTCTATTGGGCAAGCAGGAAACGATAATATAGGAGACTATTCAAGTATTTCTTTATTATCGCTAAGCAACTATAGTTATAATGGGAGTATTGCAAGCGGATTAGTGCCGTCGAGCTTTGGCAACCCCAATTTGCGATGGGAAAAAATAGTATCGCGCAATATTGGTTTAGATGTGATTGTGTTTCAAAATCGTATCCAGCTAAGCGTGGAGTTGTACAATAATATTACGACTGACATGCTTTTTAGCAGACCCGTATCCCGTATGACCGGATTTAGTTCTATGGTAGATAATTTAGGAAAAGTTGAAAATAAAGGATTCGAGTTTGATTTAACGACCGTTAACGTTAGAAAATCGGGATTTAGTTGGGAGTCTAGATTTAATTTTTCGGCTAACCGGAATAAGGTTTTGGAAACTGACGCCGCAGGAGCTCCTATAAAAATAAGCGGTTATTTCGGGGGAGATACCTATATCACCACTATTGGCGAACCGATTGGAAGCTTTTACGGATTCAAGACAAATGGCGTATTGGAGGATAAATATTATGATGCCAGCGGAAATCCTACTGTAGCAATACTTAACGGGCAAATTCGGGGTAATGAAAGGATAGTGGATATCAACAATGATGGGGTTATTAACGAGGCTGACCGGGTAAGACTTGGGAGCAGCCAACCAGATTTTACCTGGGGAATCAATAATACCATTAAGATCAAAAATTTTGATATCAGCTTTTTAATTTACGGTGCGCAGGGAGCAAAATTATTTTACCCCAACCAGGTATATATGTCTTTTGGCCAGGTACAGGGTATGAACTCAACGCCTGATTGGGTGCGAAGCTGGAAACCATCATCCTATCCCGGTAATCAGAACCCCTTTCCGGCGACAGACGTGGATATGTCATGGGATGGGAAAACGCCCTTATCATATTCGGTTGGCGGAGCTATCCCCTTCAGTTCAGATTATTTCTTTCGGGATGCCAGTTTTATTCGGCTAAAAAATATTTCTGTAGGCTATAATATTCCGCCGAACGCTTTGAAACGTGTTGGGATACAATTTGCCAGGATAGTTTTAATGGCAGATAATCTTCATACCTGGACCAAATATCCCGGTCCCAACCCTGAAGCCAATGGATTATCCGGACGAAGCGATTCAGGGACGCCCGGCGATGTTGCGGATCCATTAAAAAATGGCACTGATTGGGGAGCGCTTCCAATGATCAGAAAGTTTAGCTTAGGCGTAAACATAAAACTATAAAGAAATGAAACGTAGCAGGATAAACATTCTCACGCCAAAGAAACGCGTAGCGTTCATTGAGACCAATATGAATATTTGTGCGCGAAATAAATGCGAAACATTCGCGAACGCCATAAAAAACATACTGATGAAAAATATTAATTTAATACTTGGGATTTTTGTTTTATCAGGATTGGCATCATGCCAGAAATTTTTAGATAAAGCGCCTATTTCTTCTTATAATGTGAATAGCGCATACCAATCCCAGTCAGACTTCCAGTTGGCAATAACAGGGACCTATAGAAACTTGGGATCTATTAGTTTTAATCGCACCATTTTTACCGAATCAAGAACCGATAATGTAAAAGCCAGGCAGATCGGAAGCGAAAATCAAACTTTTGCGATCTTGAGCACGTTTACCGAAACCCCGGCCACGAGCAGTATAATTAATCTCTGGTCTTCCTATTGGGCTGTAATTAGCCAAACTAATATTATTATTGAAAGAATAAACGCGGCATCTTTTGATGATGAAAATATGCGTAATGCTATCAAAGGCGAGGCTTACTTTCTAAGAGGATTCGCTTATTTTGAACTGGCTTGGATGTGGGGCGGTATGCCTTTGGTTGATCATCAGGTAACCCCTGCAGAGCTTGCGCAGATAAAACGAAGTTCCCAATCTGAAACGCTTGAATTCGCGAAAGGAGACTTTTTAAAAGCGATTGATTTGCTTCCGGAGGCCTGGCCTTCTAAATATTTGGGTAGAGCTACTAAGTATGCCGCTGAGGGGTATCTTGCGAGGCTATATATGTTCAATGGCGAATTCGAAAAGTCGATCCCGGCATTGACAGATATCATTCAATCTAACCGGTATCAGATGGCCGCATTATATCCTGATATTTTCTCAGAAGCCAACGATAACAGTAAAGAACATGTGTTCCAGGTTCAATTCAACGCTGGCGCGGGCGCATTGAGTTTCACGCTTCCACAATACCTGATTGGACCATATGTAAATCAATATTTTCCTAACGGAAGCAGTCCTGGTATTTTTATTTCTGATGATTTGTATGACGCTTTTGATAATAATGACGAAAGACGCGATTTTTCATTGATCAGAGGGATGTACTCTACTTCCGGGATTTATAATACTACAACCATTTACAATATTAAGTTTGCGCACGGCATTACCCCCGCAAATATCAGCAGCTATGGGCTTAATATGCCGCTTCTTCGCTATACGGATATACTATTGATGTATGCAGAGTCATTAAATGAGGCGCGTTCCAATGCTGCAACCGATATTTTTGATATAGTGAATACTGTAAGAGCAAGAGCGGGACTGGATCCGATAAATGGATCCGGTTTGACAAAAGAGGAGATCCGCGATATAATCTCTAGCGAAAGAAGGCTGGAATTTAACTTTGAAGGGATAAGGTGGTTTGATCTGATCAGAACAAATAAGGCATTGAGTACGATGACCGCTTTTTTAGCGCGTACTGATGAAGGCTCGGCTCAATATAAAATGAATCAGCATCAAATTTTATTTCCCATTCCGCAAGATGAAATCAATATTAATCCCGACCCCAACTATATGTGGCAGAATCCGGGCTTTTAATAAAGAGCCCGGCGTTGTTATTGCATTGCCTGGTTTGTAGGATGTGGATTTATGACGGGACTTGTTTATTGAATTTATAGTTTTTAATGTTTGTAATATGAGAAATAATCGCAGGGATTTCATCACAAAATCGGTTCTTTTGGGAACAGGGCTCGCTACTATGGGCGGAGGCGCGTCAACGGTAGTCGCTTCTGTTAAGAAGGTTAACGATTTTCAAAGGATAAAAGATAATACGCTAGGGAAGTTTTACAAGAATATAGTTTTTGCCATTCCCGATAATACCTCGCCCTCAGGGCCTTTGCTACAAAAAGGCATTGAGATTTTCAATAGAGTTTTTAAAGAGAAAACCGGGTTAAGCGTTTTGGATAGTAAAGTAGACGCCTTGGAGATAGCGCTAATCGTAAATCCAAAATCCTTGCCGTCTGAATCTTTTAAAATTGAGTATCCAGGAGGCAGTAGGGTTTCGATATATGCTGGCGACGAGAATGGTATTTTGTATGGCATAGGGAAGCTATTGCATTCCTCAACGCTCAATGCAAATGGATTCAGGCCTGGAAGTTGGGAAGGATCATCCACGCCAAAAAAGATATATAGGGCGGTGTATTTTGCAACGCATTTTTATAATTTTTATCATGCTGCGCCTATTGAGGAAGTGGAGCGATACGTTGAGGATCTCGCATTGTGGGGGTATAATACGCTGACAATGTGGTTTGATATGCATCATTATAATGGGATCAAGGATGCGGAGGCGCAGCAAATGTTAGACAGACTTGCGAGTTTATATAAGCTTGCCAAATCAGCAGGTATGAAGTGCTATTGTGCGGTTCTTGCCAATGAAGGCTATAATAGCAGCCCGCAAAATCTACGGGCGACAAAAACAGGAAGGTCCTTTTATGGCGTTGAGATTTGTCCTTCTATTGAACAGGGAGCTGAACTGATAGTAAAGCAAGTCAAGGAGGAGTTTTCGGAATATAAAAGAAGGGGCGTTGTTTTTGACGGGATATCCTATGGCCCCTATGACCAGGGAGGATGCGGATGCGATAAGTGTAGGCCCTGGGGGGCTAATGGGTTTGTAAATATATCTGAAAGGATCACAAACGAACTTCATAAGGAATATCCTGAACTCGAGGTTATCTTATTCACCTGGCTTTTTGATTATGGCAAGGATCAGGGCGAATGGGTAGGATTGGCAGAACGTTTTAAAAAGCATTCTCCC
>JAEUVR010000183.1 GCA_016786785.1 Chitinophagaceae bacterium | reverse complement strand
TCGTCGAACTGATCGGTATATTTTAAAAACTCATTGGGTTTGATTTCTAAATATTTTCCGCCGAATGAATGGCTGTTCCCGGTTGAGAAGTTCTGGAATGACATCTTATATGCGCCGCCTGGTTTTACATCTATCTGGTGGACGGTGCATAGAAACCCATATGGAGGCAGCCATGACGCGAGAGCGGAGGGTTCAGTGAAAGCGCGGTATACTTTTTCAGGCGATGTTTTTAGCATCCTGTGCAATGAAACGGAATTGTTCGACATGATGATCTGTTTTTATTCCTACTCGTCTGGCTTTTCGGTCCCGCCCGTTTTTGAAGTGGTCGCTGCTCCACCTGCCAGTTGTTTGGCTGGCTCAACGCTACAAAGATGATAAGAAATATGGGCGCAGACAGCGGTTGAATACGACCGTTTAAGAGGGCATTTGCGACCGGGGAAAGTTCTCCTTGCAGTAGACTAAAAAACCTCCCAAGTTATTTGGGAGGTTTCGATCATTTTAAAAAATCTTATAAGATCATCAGACCGGATGCCGCGATCATTTTCCGGTAGGCCGCGGCGCCCATTTATCATAGGGCGTCATGTCGAAGTTGTTTACTTCTGTCATGGTCAAGCCTAACGCTTTTGCCACGCCCTCTCCATATTCCGGATCTGCTTTGAAACAGTTCCTGATATGGCGGATCTGGATGAATTTATCCGCGCCGCCCACCTGGGCCGCAGTATTTTTAAACAATAACTCTGCCTTGCCATCTGCTTTGATGATACGGAACAGATTGCCTGGTTGAGTGAAATAATCCTCATCATCATCGCGGAAGTTGTGGGCATAAGCGCTGCCGTCGAGTTCTAAGGGCGGTTCCTTTGCATGCGGCTGTTCCTGCCATTCGCCATAGCTGTTAGGGTTGTAATGCTTTGCGCCTCCATAGTTGCCGTCTACGCGCATAGCGCCATCGCGATGATATGCATGATAGGGGCAGGTTGGCTTGTTGACCGGTATCTGGTAATGGTTTACGCCTAACCGGTAGCGTTGCGCATCGCCGTAAGAGAACAGCCTTCCCTGGAGCATTTTATCGGGGGAGAAGCCGATTCCGGGAACGATATTGGTCGGGTTAAATGCCGACTGCTCTACATCCTGGAAATAATTTTCAGGGTTCCTATTCAGCTCGAATTCGCCAACGGGGATCAGCGGAAAATCCTTTTTCGACCATACTTTTGTCAGGTCGAATGGATGGAAGCGATAAGTTTTAGCCTGCTCTTCGGTCATGACCTGGATGAACATCTTCCATTTCGGAAAATCCTTTTTTTCAATCGCTTCAAAAAGATCGCGTTGAGAGGATTCCCTGTCCATGCCAATTATTTTTGCCGCTTCTTCATCAGACAGGTTTTCGATGCCTTGCTGCGTTTTGAAATGAAATTTTACCCAATGCCTTGTATTGTCTTTGTTGATAAAACTGTAGGTGTGGCTGCCAAAACCGTGCATATGCCTGTAGCCTTTGGGAATGCCGCGATCGCTCATGACGATGGTAACCTGGTGAAGCGCTTCGGGAAGCAGCGTCCAGAAATCCCAGTTGTTGTTGGCGTCTCTTAAATTGGTCTTAGGGTCCCGCTTTACCGCATGGTTCAGGTCGGGGAATTTCATCGGATCGCGGAAGAAAAATACGGGCGTATTGTTTCCAACCAGGTCCCAGATGCCCTCATCCGTATAAAATTTCATGGCAAATCCCCTGATATCCCTTTCTGCATCTGCAGCGCCTCTTTCTCCTGCAACAGTAGAAAACCGCACAAACATATCTGTTTTCTTTCCTATCTGGCTGAAAATGCTGGCTTTGGTGTATTGCGTAATATCGTGAGTGACGGTAAAAGCGCCGAAAGCCCCCGATCCTTTTGCATGCATTCTTCTTTCGGGTATGACCTCTCTGTCGAAATTGGCCATTTTTTCTAAAAACCAAAAATCCTGCATTAACATCGGACCTCTCGGACCGGCTGTTTGCACGTTCTGATTATCCGGGACAGGCGCGCCGGTTTGTCTTGTGAGCTTAGATTCTTTCCTCTCTTCCATTGTATGATGATTTAATTGATGTATAGGATTGCCGCAAATTAAGGCTTTCTTTTAAGATAAAAATATTCGTCGCCGACGGATTGCGACTTAGCTCAGCTTTAAGGTTTTATGGGACTGCGCAGTAGTTTGTCTCGTTGCGCCGGAATATTTCCTGCAAGAAGTCTGTTCGTCTGGCTAAATGGTCAGGCCGGGAATTTGATTGTTAAGCGGAGCCCCAGATTAGGTTGGCGATCAGACCTTTTTCGGCGAGTGCTCGGGGCAGTCTACCCGCAGGTCGGCGGCGTGTAAGCGCTGGTTGAGCAATGTGCAGAAATGCGCTCCTTCTTTAGCCGGCCGGTAATAAGAACAGTTCAGGCACATGCGCTGTATGGTGATGACCCCGGCTTTATTTAGGCTCCGGATGATATTGAGCAAACTTAACAACAGGGACTCTTTGTCGTCCGCATGCAATTTGTTGATAGGCGTTCGGATCTCTTTTGTAAATAACGCTGTTTGTTCGGCAATCTCCCTGCCTTGTTTTGTCAACCGTATGATATAGCTTC
This sequence comes from Chitinophagaceae bacterium, assembly GCA_016786785.1. Classification (GTDB taxonomy): domain Bacteria; phylum Bacteroidota; class Bacteroidia; order Chitinophagales; family Chitinophagaceae; genus Flavitalea. The sequence goes on along the minus strand of JAEUVR010000183.1, from coordinate 9,602 downwards.
TGGCGTCCTGGGGTTCATATTCCTTTTCGATGAGTTTTTTTTGTTCCAGCGCTTTGATGGAGTCGCTGATTGTCGCCTTGGTCATGTTAAATTCTCCGGCCAGGTAGCTTACTTTTCTTTTTTCTTCGCTGTGATGCAGTAAAAAGATCAGTATCTGGACCTGGATAGGGCTCAGCGAAAACATCTTGCTTTGTTGCCATAACAAAACCCTGAAAGCTTCCGATATCCTTTCGAGTGAAGCGACTATTTTGCTTTCTATACTTTGGTTTTGGTTGCCGAGATCAAAATCAGATTTGCTCATGCGGGTTAATTTTTTTTGAACGTTTGTCGCGTTCTATTTGGTCAATACGCGCCATCGCCGGTCAATCTACGTTTGTTCGTTCCAATAATAGCTGTCGGGGTATATTCTTTCGCCAAAAATAGCGGTTCCCACCCGTATAATGGTGGCGCCTTCTTCTATGGCAATTTCCAGGTCGCCGCTCATACCCATTGAGAGTTCCTGCATTTCAACATTCGGGATATTTTGCCGGATAATCTCCTGCCGGATATTTTTCAATAGCTTAAAGCATTCCCGGACCTTTGCGGCTTCTGCGCTGAAAATGCCAATGGTCATTAAGCCCCTGATCCGGAGCCTGTCCAGTTTGGCGGCCTGCCTTGTCAGCTCAACTGCATTTTCAGGGCTGATTCCAAACTTGCTTTTTTCTGAAGAAGTGTTCACCTGGATAAGAACGTTCATTGTTTTTTGTTCAAAGACCAGGCGTTGATGGAGCTTTTCCGCTAAATCCAACCTGTCAAGCGACTCGATACAGGCAACATCGTATTTCAGGACATCCCTGATCTTATTGGTTTGCAGATGCCCGATAAAATGTTTTTCGTGTGGAATGTCCATGAGGCTGGCGGCCTTTTCTTTGAGTTCCTGCACTTTGTTTTCGCCGATCAGGGTCTGCCCTGTTTGTAAGGCGATCTTAATATTTTCCGGGGTAACGGTCTTGGTAGCCAGCAGCAGCCTCACTTCGCGGGGGTCCCTGCCCGATCTGGCGCAGGCGCTTGCTATCCTTTCCCGGATCGACCTGATGTTGGCAATAATACTATTCACAATTTTCCATTTCGTAAATAAAATAACCTTTCTGTTTTATGGAAACCTCCCAATGAGGCTTTACATATTCAATATGGCAAAACCGGCAGGCTTCGGAATGCAGATTTTGTTCCTCCTGTCCTTTTGTTGTCAGGTATTCTTTTCCGTAACTGTAAATTACGTTGCTATCGGTTATTGCCGACGGGACAATAATATCAAAATGCATTATTGCGCCGTTTTTTTTGGTTACATAGGTATCCCAGACTGCTACCTGCATTTTTTAGGTTTATATGGGTTTAACAAATATTGCTTATGCAATGCGCTGTAAAGCGAAGGTAGAAGAGAGCGTATCCATCCGACGCGCTCTCTTCGATCTTTAGCCCTTTACATCCGCCATTGACGCTCCGAAATTGATGTGCAGTACATTTCCGTTGGGCGTCACCAAAGCGGGAACGGATTTTACGCCGGCGTTTTCCGCTTCTGCAATTTTGCCGCGGTTTTCGCCGATATGGACCACTTCTACATTGTCGGCGCCAATAAGGTTAATGATATCGTGTTCTGCGCTTACGCATACAGGACATCCTGCATGATAAAAGACTGATTTAGCCATGGGTCTATAAATTTTAATATCCGGCAATATCGCCAGGTCAAATATAGGAAGGAATCCTAACTAAATAAAATATTTTACTTTAGGCGACAGATTTTGAATTTTATCGCCTGCGCCGGAGTGGGCGCGATCCGCCGATAAGCGGCGACTCATTGTGAATTTTTATCCACGGACGCCATAAAGCGTTAAAGCTGTTACGCAGTCGTTACGCAAGTCCCGAAATTCCAGTTTAGCGTGTCCTAACATAGGGAGAGGGTCGCTTGCTTTATTCCCATTTTACAATGTTCTCGTTTTGGAAATGAGATCACGCGGGATTGTTCCTATTAAGTAGTCGCGATCATAAGCGATTTAACGGGGATGAAGCATTCTTTACAGGAGCCGGATATTTTGTTATGATATTTTCATATCGAACAGATAAATTTGCACTTACTAAGGAGATAAAAAAAACGAATTGGTTTTCTTAACATCAAATTATAGATTAATTCGGTTAAAATTTCTAATTTCATAGTGTAGCCATGACTAACTATGCGGACGATAATGCGCTCATGAAGGCTGTAAAGCTGTATCAGCCCGAAGCGGAGTTGGTTTTGTTCAAGCGGTTTTTTAGACCGCTATGTCTCTATGCAGATCGGTTAACCGGCGATTTACCTGCTGCTGAAGATATTGTTTCTGAATCTTTTATAAAAGCTTTTGCCAAGAGATCCGAGTTCCTGGGAACGGGCAATTTTAAAGCTTTTTTATATGTTGCTACCAGGAATGCCTGCATAAATTACCAGAAAGCAAACAAAAAACAATCCAGCCTGGTGGAACAGCTTGGTTATCTTTATCAGGCAGAAGATGGACTTCCCGACAACCCTGTGCTGAGAAATGAAGTATTGTTTGCCGAATTGGTCCAATCCATCTACGAAGAAGTGGAAAAGCTGCCCCGTAAATGTCGAAGGATATTCAAGATGGTATTCTTTGATGCGCTTACTACCGATACCATTGCGAAACAATTGGGAATTAATCCTCAAACTGTTCGTACCCAGAAGGCCAGGGCCTTACAGTTACTAAAGACCGAACTCCTGAAAAGGTATCATTTCCCTGCATTCCCCCTGATTATCGCCATCCTGACCCAGTTATAGAGCCACTCCGGTATATAGTATTGTCTCATTGAACCGCAGCCGGGGATAATTTTTATGCAATCTGATCAATCCATTTTAAAAAGGCGGACCCATCTGAAACGCCGGAGGTAATTTGTGCAATCTGATCTCCTTCTTTCTCTTAAGTATATAAATAACTGATTATAATAAATTTAGGCGCTCTTCAAAAGCTGTCTACCAGTTAGAAAATCCTTAGCGCATTGGGTCTGCCTTCCCTGCATGGGCATTTCGCCGGGAAAATAAAATAATCGTTAATTTTTTGGATGAAATGGCGATCGGGTTGTCTTTAAACAGGTGAAGTCTATTAAAATAATATTACTGAACTATTTACGGGGTGATCTTTCCGAGAAGGAACAGGAGGAACTTGATCGGTGGATAGCGCGAAGCGAAGACAATCGCTTGTTGTTTAACCGCATCAACGACCCTCGTTTGATGGCCGAGGCATTGGAAAAGATGGATCAGATGGACGAGGAAGGCGTATGGAAAAGGATTGAGGACCAGCGTAAATTGCCCACGCTCAAGCGAAGATTTTTCATTGCCAACTGGATGAAATATGCGGCTATCGTTATGTTGGCGATGGGCATAGGGATCTATTTCTTTTTCTTCAATCGCTCCTATTCTCCTCGTGATACGGCTTCTTTCGTTTCACATTATGCATTAAAAGAGGATATTCAACCAGGTACAGATGGAGCTACGCTTACGCTTTCGGACGGGTCCAGGATCGTATTGGACAGCGCCGGCAATGGTGTTTTGTTCCAGGGAGGCAGCGCCAAAATCATAAAGCAGGCGAATGGGGAATTGGTTTATGAAACGGCAAATGATCAACCGGAAGAGATATTGTTTAATACGCTTTCCACGGATAGGGGAAAGCAATTCTATGTTCAGTTGCCCGATGGCACCAGGGCATGGTTGAATTCTTTTTCTTCCCTGTATTACCCCATGAAGTTTACGGGAGCAGAGAGAAGGGTGATAGTAACCGGCGAAGCTTATTTTGAAATAACGCCAAATGCCGCAATGCCTTTTATTGTTACGGCCAATGGCCAGGAGGTATTGGCGCTCGGTACCAGTTTTAATGTCAATGCCTATCATGACGAGGGGGCCGTTAAGACTACCTTGTTGACCGGATCGGTTAAAGTGAGTTCGACAGCGTCCAATGTAATGCTCAGGCCCGGCCAGCAGAGCGTCATGTCTACCGACGGAAACATGCAGGTTAAGGAGGCGGATGTTGTTCAGGCTGTCGCCTGGAAGAATGGTTATTTTTCTTTTGTCAACGCCGATATAAAACAGATCATGCGCCAGCTTTCCCGCTGGTATGATGTAGATGTAGTGTATGAGGGCGATATTCCCAAAGTGGAGTTTTCGGGAGAGATAGGCCGTTCGCTAACCCTGGGGCAGCTATTGGATATTTTGAATGAAACCAGGATTCGTTACCGGCTGGAAAACAAAAAATTAATTATTATGCCTGGTTAAGGGCATTTTATTATACAGGAATCCCAAAAAGAACCGGAAGACGCTGCTAACGCTTCCGGCCTCATCTGTCTTAATGACAGATCGTGTTGTTCTTCGGCAACGCAGATTGTCCTGAAATCAGCGCTACTGTTTCAAAGACAATTGTTATGCAGAACAACGTTTGGGTTTCCGATAATCAAAATTGTGTAGGATTGACTATTCTATAACCCAAACAATGTAAAAGTATGAATTTAACTGCTATGAACAGGGCAGAATCCTGTGGAGGAAATGCCCAAAAACTACTGCGGATTATGAAATTAACCGCCATTTTGCTGTTTGTGGGCTGCTTGCAAATAAGCGCAAAGGGCCTGTCTCAAAACATTTCGTTTTCGGGCGAAAATGTCTCTTTGGGAAAGGTTTTTCAAAAGATCAAGCAGCAGACAGGCTACGTGTTTTTTTATCGTAATGACGATCTTTCCGCGTCTAAAAAAGTAACTGTGTCTTTTAAAGAGGTTCCTCTTGAATCTGCTTTATCACAGTTGTTTCAAAATCAACCGCTCACTTATTCTATCAAGGGAAACACCATTATTGTTTCGGCTAAAAGGGCCGCTTCCGCGAAAGAAGCTGCTCTGGAAGCTGAGACGCCGGTTCTGATAGATATTACCGGTAGGGTGGTTGACGCCGATGGGAATCCCTTGGAAGGGGTATCGGTGGTAGTTGTAGGCCAAGCCGGCGGCGTATCTACCGATGCTACTGGTCAGTTTCGCATCAGCGTTCCCAACGAAAATGCCAGGCTGAGGTTTAGCTATGTGGGATATCAATCCGTTGAGGTTTCCGTAAGGAATCAAACGGCCGTCCAGGTTACGCTGACGGCTTCCACTTCTTCCCTGGACGATGTGGTGGTGATCGGTTATGGAACACAGGCAAAGAAAGACCTGACTGGCGCTGTGAGTTCTATAGGAGCTGCACAGATCCAGGATAGGCAAGTCCTTAATTTTGGCGAAGCAATGGCAGGCCAAATCGCGGGCGTTCAGGTACAGCAGACATCTACAGCTCCCGGAGCTGGGATGAGCATTAAGATCAGGGGCCTAGGCTCGCTGGGGGCTGCGGGTAATAATAACATGCCCCTGTATGTTATCGACGGAGTGCCGCTTGATAATAGCATGTCCTCTCGTGGAGCGCAGGGCGCGGATGATAGCTCGCCAGACCTTCCCGATAATCCTCTTTCCTCTCTCAACCCGGCCGACATTCAATCTATCGATATCCTTAAGGACGCTTCTGCTACCTCTATTTATGGAGCAAGGGGTTCCAACGGGGTGGTGCTGATCACAACCAAACAGGGCATAAAGGGAAGAACAGTGGTAACAGCGAATATCAGCGCTGGTATACAGCAGAACGCCCGGCAGATACCCATGTTGAACACGGCCGAATGGGTACAAAGACAGATCGATATCAGGAACTATAATCATGTTTACCTGAATGGCGTACGCCAGCCGGGTAGGGACGAATCCGATCCCAATTCCATGAGACCTTCTGTAGGAAATAAAATCCCCAATGAATTTAAGAACCCCTCTCTGCTTCATGATGTTAACTGGCAGGATGCGGTTTTCCGGAATGCGCCCATGACCAATTATCAGTTGTCGGCTTCCGGCGGAACGGATAGAATGCGTTTTTATATTTCCGGCAACTATATTAACCAGAAGGCGATAACCGCAGCCAAGGGTTATGAAAAGTTTTCGCTCAGAGGTAATATAGATGCGGACATTACCGATAAGATCAAGGTAGGATTCAGGATTGCGCCCTCCTACTCGATTAATAATATCCCTGCGACAGGAGGCCTCTCTTATTATGGAGGCTTGACTGTAGCTCTTTTGACTACGCCGCCGATCTACCCGGTATATAACGCTGATGGTTCTTATTCTTTCAGCTCCGATCAGACCTACACCTATGACGACGGTACGCCTCCCACGCTTTTGAACTATGGCAATCCAAAGGCAATGGGCCACCTCTATTATAGTAATATGAAACGCTTCAACACCCTGGGAACTTTCTATACTACCGTTGATATCGCCAAGAACCTGCAATTTAAAACCAGCATTAATGCGGATATCACCAATGTGGCTACCGACCACCATACTCCTAGCACTTTAATTTATGGAGTTGGAGGCACTAACCGCTGGGCTACTTCGTTTAGCTCGACAGGTATTAACTGGAGCAATGAAAATACCCTGACCTATGATAATACCTTTAATGATAGACATCGTTTAAGTGTGCTGGCTGGTCTTTCTGAACAAAAAGGACAATTCCAGTCCCTGGGCGTAAGGGTGAATAATCTTCCCAACGACCTGGTGTACACTGTGAACGCAGGCACCTTGGATAGCCGGAACGCGGACAAATGGCAATGGACCATGGCTTCGCTGATTGGAAGGGTTAACTATGTGTTTGACGACAAATATTATATAACAGGTACGGTCAGAAGAGATGGTTCTTCCAAGTTCGGCTCTAATTCCAGATGGGGCACCTTCCCCTCTGCAGCCATTGCCTGGCGTATTTCCCAGGAGAACTTCATGAATTCAGTGAATGCGATCAGCGAATTGAAACTGAGAGCGAGCTACGGTTTGGTGGGTAATGACCAGATCGGCAACTATGCCGCGCTCGGAAGCATAGCCGCTTCCAACGCTGTTTTCGGCACCGGAGATGGAACCCAGTTTAACGGCTTGATCGGCAACTCACTCGCCAATCGCGCGCTTACCTGGGAACAAACGGAGTCCTTTGATATTGGCCTGGATCTCGGTTTGTTGAACAACAGGCTGAATTTTACCCTCGATTATTATAATAAGCTGTCTACGGATATGCTGTTTGACGTTCCTGTTCCGCCTCATACAGGTTTCAATACTATGTCAAGAAACCTTGGCGCAGTGCGGAACACAGGTATTGAGCTGGCCATCGACTCCAGGAATATCGCCACGAAGGATTTTACCTGGACTACCAATTTCAATATTTCTTCCAATAAGAACAGGGTAGAAGCATTAAACCAGAATAATGATCCTATCCAGAGCATCAACTATGGCGTGGTGAACTCTGTTACTCACTATACCGAAGTTGGGCAGCCGATGTCTTACTTCTATGGTTATATCTACGACGGGGTGTTTAAAGACTGGAATGAAGTAAACTCCTCTCCTGTTAGATCAGGCGGCGTTATCACTGTTCCAGGCGATCCTAAATTAAGAGATATCTCCGGTCCTAACGGCAAACCCGACGGGCTCATCGATACTTACGACAGGACCAATATCGGAAGCAATTTCCCTGATTTTATCTATGGGTTAACTAATAATTTGAACTACAAGAACTTTGATTTTACTTTCCAGTTGCAGGGCGTACAGGGAGTGGAAGCGATGAACCTGATCAAAACTTCCGCTAACTATAAACATACAAGCGCGCTGTTCAAGGGGTATTGGAAGTCAGAAACTCAACCCGGAAACGGATATGATTTCCGTCCTACTTATTCTGTTTACCAGGGTAACAATCCCCTGATCACCACATGGTTGGTTGAAGACGCTTCTTTCCTCAGGATCAAGAACGTTACGCTGGGATACCGTTTCCCCAAATTGTTTGGCGGACAGGTGGTTAAAAATGCAAGGGCATATGTGAATGTTCAGAACCTGTTTACTTTTACCAAGTATAAAGGATTTAACCCTGAAGTGAACACGGTAGAAGGCAGCGAAAGCACTGGTTCTTTAACGCCGGGTATGGACTACGGAACCTATCCGTTGGTTAGGACATTTACCCTTGGTTTGAACGTGAGCTTCTAATCCGAAACTATTTTTTGACAGACAAACTTATTCAATATGAATCGTAACTATTATATCAAAAGAATGTCGATGCTGCTGTTGTTATTTTCAGCAATGTCATTGAGTTCCTGTAAAAAGTTCCTGGAAACAAAACAGTTTACCCAGTCGAATGAAGACCAGTTTTATAAGACTGCCTCTGATTTTGAACAGGCTGTGGTTGGCGTTTATGGCGCGCTTCGCAGCATATATACCGCCAATAGCTTTTTCTTTTTATTCACCGATATGCGTTCGGACAATACTTCGGTCTATTCTCCGGGAGGCGCAGCGGGGCCCTTGTCTAAATCTGAGTATGACGATTTTACCCTGACCCCGAACACAGAGCACATGCATTCTTATTGGATGAGCGCTTATGTTGTGATCAATAGAGCTAATGATGTATTGGGAAAGCTTGAAGCGTCTGATATTGCTCAGAACTTGAAAGATCAGTATACAGGGGAACTGAAGACCATTAGGGCTACGGCGTATTTTAACCTGGTCCGTTTGTTTGGCGGAGTTCCCTTAATACTGGCAAGGTTTGACAATATTGATGATGCTTATAAGAAGGGAAGGAATACTGCTGATGAGATCTATACCCAGATAATTGCAGATCTTACATCGGCTACATCTTTGTTAACTGTTGCAAGAAATACCGGTAACAATACCGGCAGGGTCGATAAGGGTATTGCGCACACTTTGTTGGCAGATGTCTACCTGACAAGAAAGAACTTTCCCCTGGCTGCAACTGAGTTTAAAAAGGTGATCGATTTGAATGAATATGCTCTATTGCCCGACTACCAGACTTTGTTTGCTCAGGGTCAACAAGGTAACAAGGAAACGGTTTGGCAGATATATTTCCTGACTGGCGTAGCTGGTCTGGGAAATCATTTCCCTATCTATTATGCGCCCCTGAATAGTCAGAATGTGTTAACACAGCCCGGAACAGGAAATCCTTTCGGATGGTGTTCTCCTACCAACGATATCTATAATGCGTATGATCCTACAGATGTCAGAAGAAATTCTATTGCCGTGGGTTTTACAGGACAGAACGGCGTATATTATGATTACAAGTACATCAAGAACTACGTGGATTTAGCCGCAGGAACTGGTAGCGGTCTTTCCGGAAAGGACTGGTATGTGTACAGGTATGCTGATGTACTCTTAAGATATGCTGAAGCGCTGAATGAGGTGGAAGGTCCGGCTAACGCTTATCAATATATTAATGAGGTAAGGGACAGAGCCGGATTGGACCCTCTTTCCGGTCTTAGCAAGGATCAATTCAGGGAAGCAGTATACGACGAAGAGCGCCTCGAATCTCCTTTTGAAGGAAAACGCTGGTTCGACCTGAACCGTACAGACAGGACCCTGCAGGTAATGAATGCCAAGATTACCAATTTTGATAACCCGAATACGGTTGGGCCTGCAGCGGCTATTCAGGAACATCATAAACTGCTGCCTATTCCTGAGCTTATCAGGTCGAGTTCCCCTGCGCTTGATCAGAA
>JAEUVR010000176.1 GCA_016786785.1 Chitinophagaceae bacterium | reverse complement strand
TGAACCACTGCTTGCCATACCTTGCGACATGCGGTTTGCTGCACTGCCCATAGCATCCACAGCCATGCCTGCACCCGCAGATGCAGTGTTCACTACGGTTCTGGAAGAACTGCCGAATAAGCTGGTGACCTTATGACCTAATGCGCCACCGCCACCAGCGTGAACGATATAATTAGCCACGGAGGGAACGGTAAAGTATCCGATGATGCCAATAATCATGAAGACCAGGTAGGCCATATCCGTTCTGCTGAAGAATGTATCGCCGTAGTCTTGCACCTGCGATATATCCAGCTCCAGCATCTTTTCCTGTATTTTACCGATAATGCTGCCGAAGATGTTTGCCACGGGCAACCATAAAAAGATGTTGATGTATCTTGCTATCCAAACCGTAAGCGTATGCTGAAAACCGTCGAATACTGCAATCCCGAACACCAGAGGCCCTAAGATGGCCAGTACGATTAGCTGAAACGTTCGTAGCGTATCTATACACAGAGATGCCGCTTCAAAGAGTACCCTTAACACTTCGCTCATCCATTCTTTTACAGAGTTGCGGAAATTGTAAGAGGCTTTAGACATGGCAAACTTGATGTCATTGCCAATGCCCTCGAAAAAGCCTTCCTCTGAAGGGTCTTCGTTATCATGCGTGTATTTATACCATTTATCTCTGTCGCCACTGCCACTTTCGCCCACGTACATTTGCCATACATCGGTTTTCTTGATGGCTTCTTCTTTTTTCTGTAAGAGAACTGCAATAGCCTTATCAGAACCTTCCACCATTGCTGCGGTTGCTGTTACCGTAGGCTTCATCACACCGTTGATCACACCGAGAACGACTGTTGGAAAAAATAAAACGCAGAAGCCGATCACGAAAGGACGAAAAAGCGGGTAGAAGTCAATAGGCTCTGCTCTTGATAAGTGTCCCCATACACGGGAGGCGATATACCACATAGCTGCAAAGCCTGCTAATCCCTGGCCTACACCGATCAACTGGCTGCACAGGGGCATCATCTCATCATACAGTTGTTCCAGCACGCCATGCAAGCCCTTCATTTCATCAGCAATTCCCTGCGCATGGCTTATAAAAGGCAATATCAATCCCACTACCGCCATCCAGGCGGCCTTTCTACACTTTGCCATATTTGTTTATTTAATTGTTTAATCCATAGATTTTTCGGATGGTCTGTGCATCGTTGCGTTCTTTCGCTCTTTGCACTGCCAGTATTGTAGTGTTGTTGTTAAAATGCCGCAGGAACGTTAATTTGTCCTGCATGTCTGCATAAATCCGGTCAATGGCCTGCAAGCGTTCATCATCACTCATACGGGCTTTGCCCGCCGTGATCACAGTAAGCAACTCATCGAGGTTGCGCAGACTTTCTTTAAATAGATTGTCATATACACGACCCAAATAAGCCAGCTCATCTGCATTGAAATTGTTGTCCTGCCGGAAGCGTTCATAAGCCTTACGGTATTCTTTAACCAGGATGATCTGGTAATTGGTAATGTCTGCTACACGACGGTAATTGCGCACCGTTGGACTTACCTCCATCAAACCATCGAGAAAAGCCTTATGCAAGCTGAAGTTGCCTTCTGAAATATTCTTGATGGTATTATATCCCCCGCTAAGAATTTCGTAGCCTTTCTTCATGTCGCTGAGGATTTGCTTGAATTGCGCCAGCTTCTCAATATTGAGTACGAGCTGCGCTATCTCATCTGCCTGTGCAGATGCACGAAAGGCGGGCAATATACCCAGGAATGAGAGCGATATTATTATGATCAGCTTTTTCATAGTTACTCGTTTTTAATGCCCTGTAGTACACGGCTGGTTTGTACATCTGTATTTTCTTTTATTCTTGATGCAGCAAGGGATTTGGCATCATTAGAAAAACTTTGTGAGAAAGTGTATTTGTCCTGCATGTCCAGATACAGCTTATCAATCCTTGCAATGCGTTCATCGTCCTTCATTTCTAACTTGCCATCCGTTGTAATCGTAATCAGTTCGTCAAGACTTTTATCGCAATCGTCCAGCAACCGACCAAAGACCCTTCTGATGTAGGCCAGCTCATCGTTGCTAAAGGCGTCGCTGCTGTTAAGCCTGCCGTAAGTGCGATTGTAGTTTTGTACAATTTTTACCTGTAAGGCGATTATATCCGCAACCTTTGCATACCGCCTGATTTCCGGGTTCACGGACTTCAAAGAATTTAGGTAATCCGTGTGCAGGTTAAATTCTCCCCTGGTGAAGCCGCCGATA
>JAEUVR010000175.1 GCA_016786785.1 Chitinophagaceae bacterium | reverse complement strand
AGAGCAGGTTTTTTTCTTTTGCGCGGCGCAGTATGGAATGCGAAAAAGGGCTCTCCAATAGCTCGGGCAATACGGTGATGATATCGATCTGCATGCTGCAAAATTAGGAAACCGCGGCGTAAAACACCGGAGTCCCCGGGTTGGCTTGCCTGAAGAACCGTTAATGAGGTGTGTGAAGGGTAAATAAGATGTAAACAAAGCGCTAATGCCGCGTAAATACCGCGTAAATGAAGCAACGAAGGATGGGTGAAGGATCATTGAAGGATCATTGAAGGCAGAAAGCGTCTTAAACCTGTCTACTCATATGCTGCTTTTTGCCGGCCATGCCCGGAAAGCCGCATATAAGTGGTCTTAACCCTATATACTCTTATTCCGATTCAGACGCTCCTTTTCCAGGCCATTAATTTTCCCCGTCTTAACCCCATATACTCTTATTCCGACGGAAGAAACCTTTGCAGACGCCCATGGCCAAATGGGGTCATAACCCCATATACTCTTATTCCGACCCGGTAAAATCTTCCAGGTCGCGGCGTTGTTTCTTGGTAGGCCGGCCAATTTTGCTTCTTCGCTTACCCGTAAAGAAAGCGGCGGCCTGGAACTGTAACCTTTCTATTTCCTCTGCCGGCGTAATATCCAGGTAATGGTTAACGGCTTCGCTGTATTGCACCCTGGTATGCAGCAGGGCGGTTACCTTGATCATCCAGCGTTTGGCTTCGGTCTTTACCTCGTATTCCTCCCCTATATGCACCTGTTTGGAAGCTTTGACGGGCGCGCCCAGCATCTTCACCTTTCCCTGTTCGCAGGCGGTTGCGGCGAGCGTTCTTGTTTTGAACAGCCTGATCGACCAGAGGTATTTGTCAATGCGCAGTTTTTCGGGCGCTTCTTTCATATCCATCTATTGTTCGATTAAACACAAATCTGTTATAAACGCGACGATAAGCGGTTTTCAAGTCAACAATTATCTGGTTAAAATGAAGGCCATGATCAATCGCTTCACTGCTTAATTTCTTTTCAACGACCGCGATCTCAAACGATCATAATTTATATCCTGAGCCTGCGGTTTGCTTCCGGCGCTGCCGCGATTTTGCCGGAACGCCTTCCGAAAGGCTGACTGGTCGGCCGTTCATTCCTCCCGCTTTATTCGGAAGGAACCGCCGTACCTGCACAAGAAGGTCGGCGGCCTGATGGCTTATCTGCTTTCCGCGAAAAACTTATGGAAATAAGGAATGGTCTCAATGCCCTTATAATAATTGAACAGGTCAAATTTTTCGTTTGGAGAATGCAGGTTATCGCTGTCCAGTCCAAAGCCCATAAAAACAATTTTAACCCCAAGCTCTTTTTCCATAATGGAGCAGATGGGGATGCTGCCTCCTCCGCGGACCGGGATGGCGTTTTTGCCGAAAGAGGTTTGAATGGCTTTTGCGGCCGCCTGGTAGGCCGGCGAGTCGATAGGGGTGATATAGGGCTCGCCTCCGTGAAACGCCTCTGCTTCCACCCGGACGCTTGCAGGAGCGATCTTCCTGAAATGATCCAGCAGCATGGCGGTGATCTTTTCGGAAGACTGGTTGGGAACAAGCCTTGCCGAGATCTTGGCAAAAGCTTTTGAAGGCAGCACGGTCTTGGAGCCTTCCCCGGTATATCCGCCCCATATGCCGTTCAATTCAAGCGTGGGCCGTATGCCGGTTCTTTCGTTGGTCGTATATCCTTTTTCTCCCCATAGTTCTTTTACGCCGAGATCGTGCTTGTACGCCGCTTCATCATACGGCGCCTGGGCCATCAGCTTTCTTTCCGCTTCGCTGGCTTCCAGCACATCGTCATAAAATCCCGGGATGGTTATGCGGTTGTTTTCGTCGTGGCAGGAGGCGATCATTTTGGATAAGATGAGGATGGGATTGGCTACGGCCCCCCCGTATATGCCGCTGTGCAGGTC
>JAEUVR010000167.1 GCA_016786785.1 Chitinophagaceae bacterium | reverse complement strand
TTTGGTTGAAAAAACAACATGTTCTCAATGCCCGCATATCCCGGCTTCATGCTTCTTTTATTTACAATGACCATTTTAGCCAGTTCAACATCCAATATCGGCATGCCGTACAATGGAGAAGAGGGATCGGACTTGGCGGCGGGATTTACCACATCATTGGCGCCAAGCACCAATACCGCGTCTGTCGCCGGGAACAGTTCATTGGCCTGTTCCATTTCCAGCAACTTATCGTAACTGACATCGGCCTCGGCCAGCAACACATTCATATGTCCCGGCATTCTACCGGCGACAGGATGAATGGCGTACAGCGCTTCCACGCCTTTATCCGTAAGCAGTTTTTCGAGTTCGTGGCAAACATGCTGCGCCTGGGCGACGGCAAGCCCGTATCCCGGAACGATCATCACCCTCGAAGCATAGCGCAAGACCACCGCCGCATCGCTGACGCTTATTTCCTTATAGCCGCCATGCTCCTGCGCGCCCGCGGGACCGGCGGCATGCTGGCCGCCAAAAGACCCTACCAGCACATTGATCAGCGACCGGTTCATTGCCTTGCACATCAGTATCGTCAGTAGCGTCCCGGCGGCGCCCACCAATATGCCGCCCGTCAACATCACTTTATTATCGTACAGGAAGCCGCCGCAGGCCGCCGCCACGCCGGTAAATGAATTGAGTAAGGAGATCACCACCGGCATATCTGCCCCGCCTATCGGCAACACGAACTGTATGCCGTATACCAGGGAAAGGAAAAGGATGCCGTAAAACAACCAGGGTATCCAGGCGGCCGTTACCACCCGGATGCTTAAGGGTTCTATATGGGCGTCTACATGAAACCCGCCGGTAATATTGAGAACCATCGCGCCGATCCCTACGATGATCAACAACAAAATAAACAGGTTAAGAAAATGCTGCCCCCTGAACGAATAGTCGTTGAGTTTGCCGTTCAATTTTGCCCAGGCAACCATGCTGCCCGAAAAAGAAATAGCGCCGATCGCCATTCCCAGTAAAATGATCAGCACATGCCCCATGGAGACCAGTTCAGGAGCGATCGACCCGTCGGAAAGCGCTGCGGGAACATCGAAAGAAACCGCAAAAGGATGTTTGATCAGGCGATCGAACTCGACAATGGAGATCAAGGCGGCGCAGGCGCCCCCCATGCCATTGAACAGGCTCACCATCTCGGGCATGGCCGTCATCCTGACTTTTTTTGCGGCAAGCGCGCCCGCTATGCCGCCGATGGCCAACCCCGCAAATATCCACAGATGGTTATGCAGTTTTTCTCCTTCTGTTTCGTATAAAAAGATAGTGCCGGCAATAGCCAGCCCCATTCCTCCTGCGGCGATCAGGTTTCCCTTTCGGGCATGCGCAGGATCGGACAACATTTTTAACCCTGTGATAAAAGTTATTGAACCGATGATATAGATAATGGAGAGTATGCTTAATTCCATGAAAAAATGAGTTTATGCATCGGGGTTCCGCGCATGCTTATATTATTTTTTTCCATCCGTCTTTTTTTTCCTGAACATCTCCAGCATTCTATCCGTTACCACAAATCCGCCCACTACATTCAGCGTTCCCAGTATGATAGCCAGGAAGCCGAGAGAAAGGGCTAGGTAGTTATCCGGTTCAGCCTTTCCCATGACAATGATCGCGCCGATGATCACCACGCCGTGAATAGCATTGGCGCCGCTCATTAACGGGGTATGCAATACGCTGGGCACCCTGCCGATCACTTCTATCCCCAGCAAGATCATCAAAGCCACGATATAGATCATTTCCTGTTGCAGGTATATCCAGGATAACCAATTTTCTATAGCTGTCATCATTATTCGTTTCGTTAGATAACTGTCGACTTGTTTCTATAATTCATTATACAATGACGTTACTAAATATCCGCTTCTGAATAATTCTATCCTCATTCCGTCACCCCTGCCTCCCTTAGATCAGCTCCCTGACCCGCTCATGAACAATTCCGCCATCGTGCGCAATACAGGAGCCCTTCACCAGTTCGTCGTTAAAATCCAGGTTAAGCGCGCCATCTTTCCCCGTGATCAGCGGCAGAAAATTCATTATATTCTTACCATACAATTTACTGGCGTCGGAAGGCAGGGT
Organism: Chitinophagaceae bacterium; assembly: GCA_016786785.1. Classification (GTDB taxonomy): domain Bacteria; phylum Bacteroidota; class Bacteroidia; order Chitinophagales; family Chitinophagaceae; genus Flavitalea. Next base: position 8,618 of record JAEUVR010000167.1, on the reverse strand, counting down.
AGCCGCAAGATCAGCGGCGCCGATAATAGAAACGCCCTGCTGCTCCACTGTTTCATTGTTCCGGGTATATTCGGTATTGCCTCCGGAAGCGGCGGCAAGATCGATGATCACCGAACCCTTTCTCATCTGTGCGATCATTTCGGCGGTAACCAGCACAGGCGCTTTTTTTCCCGGTATCTGGGCGGTAGTGATCACTATATCCGCTTTGGCAATGCTTTCTGCAATTTTTTGGCGCTGCCTTGCCTGGAATTCGGACGACTGTTCAATGGCGTATCCGCCTGCGGCCGAAGCGTCGGCCGCGCCTTCCACCTCAACAAACCGGGCGCCCAGGCTCATCACCTCCTCCTTAACCGCAGGCCTGGTATCAAACACTTCTACAACGGCTCCTAACCGGCGCGCAGTCGCTATCGCCTGTAAACCTGCAACGCCTGCGCCCAATATCAATACCTTGGCCGGCGATATGCTGCCCGCAGCCGTCATCAGCATCGGGAAATAACGGCTATACCTGGCTGCCGCCAGGATGACCGCCTTATAACCGGCAATATTTGCCTGGGAGCTCAGCACGTCCATACTTTGGGCGCGACTGGTACGCGGCAGCATGTCGAGGCTGAATACGGTTACTCCCGCCTCCGCCAGGCGCTGCATCAGGTCGGGATGATATAAGGGTTGAAATATGCCGATAAGCGTTTTACCGGAAAGAAAAGCAATATCCGCGGGCTGAGGCATATTTATGGAAAGAACCAGATCAGCGCCCTTCAGCGTTTCCTCCCGCTGCCTTACCTGCGCCCCTGCTTGTATATAAGCTTCATCGCTGCCAAAGGCTTTCTCCCCGGCTCCCTGCTCAACCAAAAGGGTAAACCCTTTAGCGACCAGCGTCGCCGCCGACTCCGGCAGCAGGGAGACCCTTGATTCGACAGTTGGTTCTTTCAATATGCCTATCGTCATATAGCAGAATTGGATTGCTTGTTTCGTATGGTAAGGTAGAAATTTTTATGGACTTAATACCGGATCGTAAAATGCTGTTTCGCCTTAAAGTCCGGGCGAAAAAAAATGATACCCATAAAAAACAGGTCTATCGTGGTCATGACCGACGGATGGTCTTTTATCCGCGTCCAGGCCGATTCCATTTCCTTACTCCAATGGATATCGTCAAATATCATGATGGAGGACGACGACATACGGGGAAGCAATTGGTTAAAATACCCGAGGGTGGGCGTTTCCCGGTGATTGCCATCAATAAAAGCCAGGTCTATCGACGGAAGGATACCGGCCATATAAGTAAGGGTATCGTCAAAATTGCCCGTCGTCATGGAAATATTTGTCAGCCCCAGCTCCTTAAAATGATCCATCGCAAGCGACGCAATATTTTTACTCCCCTCCCCTGTTATAACGGTCGATTGAGGGTCGGCCGATGCCAGGTAGGCGGTTGAAATGCCCAAAGAAGCGCCCAGTTCAATGATATAGCGGGACCGGTAATAACGGGCAATGCGGAACAGCAATTGCGCCAGCTTCGGCGATTTGGCCGCCCTCGCTGTTATCGACGACACGCTGCGCAAAGCGGGACGGGTCGTCGCGCCCGCGCCAAAATCTTCCACCTCCGCCACCGCATCCGATCGCAGCAATCTTTTTCTAAGCGATTCTATCTTCCGGTAAACATCAAGATCTTTTTTATCATTTAACACATTGCGGATAAAATCATACACAAAGGGAGAATGTGTGCCATGTCCCTTCCCATTCGCAGCGAACAGGTAATGACTGCAATATTTGACGGTCAGCTGAAAAGGGGAATAGCTCGGCATTCAGGATGGCTTTCGCTCCCATACCTCAAAACAATAGGCATAGGCATGTTGGTTATCGGCGTTAAAATCGGCTTGATCGGTCTTTCCCCAAAGCGCTTCGTCTATTGGCGGAAAAAAAGCGTCTCCCTCTATTACGGTCTGTACGCGCGTCAGGTAGATCCTTTGGGCCAACGGCATCGCCTGTTTATATATTTCGCCTCCCCCGATCACAAAACATTGTTTTACGCCTTCCTCTTCGGCCAGGACGATCGCTTCCTTAAGGCCAGCGGCTATTTTAACCCCCGGGATGTTCAATCCGTGATTATGCGAAACAACAATATTGGTTCTTCCCTTTAACGGTTTTCCCAGAGACCCATATGTTTTTCTCCCCATGATCACCGGCATTCCCCAGGTGATATTCTTAAAGAAAGCCATATCATTCGGCAGGCGCCAAAGCAGTTGATTGTCTTTTCCTATTACATTGTTAAGAGAAGCGGCGACTACCAGGTTAATGATCATGCGTAATGAGATTTAATATTGCGGATCCGCTTCCGGAGCCGGCATTGATCGGGTTAGGATCATGCGCATAAAATTTATTGCCCCTGTTTAAACAGCTACCTTGGCCTTTATGGGAGGATGACACTGATAATTTTCCAGGGTAAAATCTTCATAGCTGAAAGCAAAAAGATCATTGATAGCAGGGTTGAGGCGCATGTGCGGCAGGGGAAAAGGCGTTCTTGTCAGCTGCAGTCTGGCCTGCTCCAGGTGATTGCTATACAGGTGAACATCTCCGAAGCTATGCACAAAATCACCCGGTTCCAGTCCGCATACCTGGGCCATCATCAGGGTCAGCAAAGCATAGGAAGCGATATTAAAAGGCACGCCTAAAAACGCGTCGGCGCTACGCTGGTATAGCTGGCAGCTCAGTTTGCCGTCGGCCACATAAAACTGGAACAAAGCATGACAGGGCATCAGCGCCATCCGGGGAAGATCGGCCACGTTCCAGGCGCTGACGATCATCCTCCTGCTATCGGGATTTGTTTTGATCTGCCGCAATACATCGTTTATCTGGTCGTAGACCTGCCCGTTGGCGCCTTCCCAGCTCCGCCATTGTTTTCCATAAACAGGCCCCAGGTTTCCCTGCGGATCGGCCCATTCATCCCAAATGCTCACGCCATGCTCTTTCAGGTAACGGATATTGGTATCTCCTTTTAGGAACCATAACAACTCATAGATAATGCTTTTCAGGTGCAGCTTTTTAGTAGTTGCCAGCGGAAAGCCCTGTTGCAGATCAAAGCGCATCTGGTAACCAAAACAACTAAGGGTGCCGGTGCCGGTGCGATCGGTTTTAGCGGTCCCCTTATCCAAAATATATTGCAATAGATCCAGGTATTGTTGCATAACTGCAAGGTAAATAAATTAGGGGGAAGAAGGGAGGGATGAAGCGATTGTGTTCCGGAAAGAGGCTAAAAATTCCGCGAAGACGCATAAGGGCGCGGCCGAACCAGAAGAAGAGCGGCTATAAGCGGTAGCGACCCCGTTTTAGCTTTAACGCTTTGGAGGCCCGCAGATAAAAATTCAAAATGAGCCGCTACTGTGTAAGACAAGGATTAAGGGAAGTCAAATGAATACAGTAAATTGCAATATATTAAGGGTCCGGAGGGTATGTTTTATCCATGGCCTCGAACCATTAGCGATCATTTATAAAAAGACAAATTGACATTCAACGAGTATTTTGAACCGGAGTTATTGGAAGGTCTGGATTCTATGGGTTTTGAAAAACCGACTCCTATCCAGGAGCAGGCCATCCCTATCATATTAAACAATAAAGATATCATCGCCTGCGCGCAGACAGGAACCGGCAAAACGGCCGCCTACCTGCTGCCTGTCATTAATAAGCTCATCAAAAACCCCAACGAGCGGATCAATACCCTGATCATTGTGCCCACCCGCGAGCTGGCCATCCAGATCGATGAAGCATTGCAGGGCTTTGCGTATTTTACGCCCGTAAGCTCTATCGCCATTTATGGAGGCAATGACGGAAGTTCTTATGAGCAGGAGAAAAAAGCGCTTATCCAGGGGGCCAATATCATCATCGCCACGCCGGGGCGCCTGATCGCCCATCTTAACCAGGGGTATGCGAAATTTAATCATTTGCAGCACCTTGTTTTGGACGAGGCGGACCGGATGCTCGATATGGGCTTCAGCGACGACCTGAATAAGATCATCAGCTTTCTGCCCGGCGAAAGGCAGACCCTGCTGTTTTCCGCCACCATGCCGCCCAAAATACGCGCGCTGGCCAATAAGATCCTGAAACATCCCGAGCAGATCAATATAGCCGTATCCAAACCTGCGGAACGCGTTATCCAGGGCGTTTACCTTGTGCACAATCCACAGAAGATACCCCTGCTGAAATCCTTATTGCAGGGTAAAACGCTTAGGAGCATTCTTATTTTTTCCTCTACCAAGAGCAAGGTAAAAGAGCTGGAAAAAGAATTGCTAAAGTTGAAATTCAACGTGGCGGCTATTCATTCGGACCTGGCGCAGGATCAGCGAAATGAAGTGTTAAGAGGATTCAAAAGCAGGAAGATACAGACCCTTGTCGCCACCGATATTCTTTCTCGGGGGATAGATATTGATTCCATTGAACTCGTGATCAACTATGATGTTCCCGGAGATGCAGAAGATTATATTCACCGGGTGGGAAGAACAGCCCGGGCCGAGGCTACGGGCGTGGCGCTCACTTTTGTTAACCCGGCCGACCAGCGCAAATTCAAGAATATCGAGCAGTTGATCGGCAGCGAGATAAAAAGGATCCCGTTACCCGAGTCCATAGGACCTACGCCGGAATTTAGCCCTGAAAAAAGAAGCGCTTCGCGTCCGAAAAGATATTTCAGGAACAAGAAATAAGGAATACATAAGCCAATCATCCCCTGGGAAGACTACCTTATTCGATGCATTTACCTGGTTGAAATAAAGAATACGTAGATCAATCATCCCCTGCCTGGCATCCAAATAGAATGAGGCGGCATCAATGTCGACGCCGCCTCATTCCTTATAGATCATCGCCTTTATCGTTTTTCGAAGATCACTATTTCGCAGCGCCTGTTCATCCAGGCAGTACCGGGATCGTTGCTGGCAATGGCCGGGTTGTTCTTGCCATAACCGCTCATGATCATTCTTTCCGCAGGAATGCCCCGGCTATTCATATAGTCGAATACCATCTGCGCTCTTCGCCGCGACAATGCCGAATTGTATTGCTCGCTTCCGCTCAGGTCGGTATATCCTTTCAGGTGCACGTTTAATATTGGATTATCCTTAAGCTTCTTAATAACCTGGTCAATAGACCCAAAAGCCGCAGAGGTCAGGGAATACTGGTCGTAGTTAAAGTAAACGATCTCTTTTACGGCCGCCGGCAGATTCATCGGATCGTCGGGGTCAAGGATCTTGTTGGCATCCTCCTCGCGTTTCTTTTTCAATTGCTCCTCGGCAAGTTTAGCGGAATCAGCCGCAGCCTTCTTCAACGAATCGGCATTCAGCAGGTAATAGTTATTGGTAATATTGGTGATGTTCTTCGTATTGCCGCTGTCCTTTCGGTTGGAAGATTCTTCGTCGTCTTTTTTCCGTTTGAGCGGTATATATGCGCCGACGGAATACATCATCGTATTGGCAATATTTTTACTGATCGCATAACCCTGCGCAGCCTGGCCTTCGATCATGATCTTTTTGCTTGTAAACTTCACGCCCGCTCCGACCGGCGCGCTCATGTATGCGCCGTCGCCCATCATATAATTAATGCCTGCAGCAATAAAAGGCTGCAAGCGGTACTGGCCTCCCAGCAAATGCAGGTACATGGTTGCGGTTCCCACGCCATAGAATCTTTTTTGCGCCTGGCTGATCGGAGCGTTTTTATCCGTAACGCGCCCGCTGCCGGCGCCTATATCGAGGCTCATGGAAAGATGGCCCGAAAAATTCTTATATACGGACGCCGCGAGCGACAAGGTAGACCTGTCCGTAAAACTCAGCGTATGGGCATCGCTTAAATAGCCCATTCTTCTTTTCTCCAGCATGCCAAAATCCTGCGCCTGGAATTTAAGCAGGGGGGAGATATTCCAGCGCTTGTCGTATTTCTTTACCGGGGCTTTGGCTTCACTCGGTTTGCTGTCCGGGCCTTTCTGACCTTTAAGGGTATCCGAAGATTTATATTGGGCAATCAACTGTCGTGAACTCGTGTCCGGAACCTCCGTCTGAATTTTGAATCTTTGAAGCAAGGAGTCCGGTATATCTTTCTGAAGCGTCAATATGCTGATCAATGAATCGGGAATCTTAGGCTGCCCGGCAGAAGACTTCAATAACGTATCAGAGGTTTGAGAAAACGCCCCAATCGCTATCATTAAACAAGCCGTAAGACAAACAGATTTCGTTTTCATGAACATTAGTATTAAAAGTCAAGTTTAACAGCAAGCTCTAACCCATTCCTTTTAAAGCCCGCGGCATTGATGCCGGACACATTTACATCATATCCCAGCGCTATGGTCGCTTTAGCGTATCTCGCTTCAACAGCGGGAATGACGGCGTCGTCGTACCGGTAGCCAAGGCCTACTCCTACGCCCCCATTGATTCCGGGAATAGCCTTGAAGTAAGAAATATTGAAAAAATGTTTATACGCTTTTCCCTGCCAGTTCAGCGTCATATAAAAAGCGCAATCATTGTTTTCCGGGGTGATGTACCTATATCCTCCCTGTACGCTTAACGCCTGCCTTAGCCTGAACTCGCTGGTTTTAGCGTCGTCGGTGAAAGGCCTGTTAATATGCATAACAGAGGCGCCGAGATACCATTTATTTTGTTCGGAATTGCTGAAAACAGAGACGCCCCCATTTATATTGATATGGTGGTACGACCATCCGCCCGCCAGCCGGTCCGCGCTGGTCATACCGTCCAGCGGCCCATATTGATCATACTGGTCGCCGAAAGAAGGGCCTTCGCCAATATTCAGCCTGCTTTGATAATAACTTCCCTGAATGCCAAACGCTATATACGTTTCATTGTCTGCAAAAGGAACGGCGTAAGAAATGCCCGCCAGGCCAAGCGTATTATTCAGTATTCCCTGGTTCGATTTATCGGAAGCGCCCCCGATGCTTACGCTCAGATAGCCGGTATTTTCCGCCTCGCGCCCTTCTGCGGAAACGAGCGGAAGGTCTACCATTGCGCTCATGCTTTTATAAGCCGTCATGCCTTCATACTGTACGTTCCTCATGTTGAACTTGACGCTTATATTCTTATCCGTTTTAAGCGACTGGTTATACCATACGGCCATATCCTGCACCCTGGAGAAATTAATCTCCTGAGCATCGACCAACTGAGTCAGCGTTAAGAAACCGGCTAGCGCCAAAATGAATTTCATAAATTCTTTATTTATATCTTAAAACAACGCTCTTATCTTCCATACCGCCCGGGACCGCATTCGCAGGCCTATCTTACCAGCGAGAACATTCCTTTACGTTGCACGCGTACGTTATTCCTGTCTGTTCCGCTTATCATCCACAAATACGTTTCGTTTGGTTGCAATACTCCTTTCAATCTTCCATCCCATCCCACATTTCTATCGCGGGTTGAAAAGACGAGGTTGCCCCATCTGTTGTACACGTCAAAAGAGTGGAAATTGAACGAACCGGTAATGATCGGTCTGATCACATCATTTACGCCGTCGCCGTTGGGAGTGAAAATTTTGGGCACCCAGATATTTTCTTCAACAAACCTTATCCGCGCAGGGCTGCCGTGCACAATAGGCCTGTTTGCAACGATAGCCGTTACCGTTACATGACCGGGCGTTTTGCTGGTCAGCTGTATGACCGCATTGCCATTAGCGTCGGTGATCACGGGCTGAGCGGTGACAATAAGGGCGTCTCCGGATGCTATGGTAAAGACAACTTCCTGGTTAGCCATGGGGTTTCCGTCGCCGTCCACCACATGGGCCCGGATGGTATTCCTATCCGTTCCGTCGGCAATAGCATTGTCCACGTCAACGATCAGCGCAGTCGCGGGATTCGCAACATTGGCATAGGTTACAAAATGTACCTCGGCAGGACTATTATTCACAATCGGCGATCCGTTAACGTCAGCCGTTACGGTTACTGCGCCTACGATATTGCTGGTCAGCGTTAATACCGCATTGCCATTAGCGTCGGTTATAACAGTAAGCGATCCTCCGGGAGTGGCCGTACCGCTCGCTATCACAAAAGTTACGGTTTGATTGGGAACAGGATTGCCATTGGGATCGACAATATGCGCTCTTATAATATTATTTGCCACGCCGTCCGCGTCGGCATTGTCTGCGTCGACGATCAGGGCGGTATTGCTGTTGCTCAGATCCGGCGCATCGGCGACAAAATGAACGATAGCCGGACTGCCATTGACAATGGGCGTTCCGTTAACCGTTGCCGTGATGCCCGCTTGTCCCGCGACAATACTTTGCAACGAAACAAAAGCGTCGCCATTGGCGTCGGTGACGACAGTAACAGGAGTAGTAAAGGAAGCCGTTCCGGAAGCGATCATAAAACTAACCGATTGCCCTGGAACAGGATTGCCATGCGCGTCGGTAATATGCGCTCTCACGCTATTGGTCGCTACCCCGTCGGCTACAGCATTATCGACGATTACTTCCAATCGCGTATCGTCGGAAGAAACATCGGGAACGTCTACCACAAATTCGACGGAAGCGGGACTGCCATTCACAATGGGCGTTCCGTTTACATCGGCCGTAACCGTAACCATCCCTACTACAACGCTGGTCAGGTTCAACACTGCGTTGCCGCTGGCGTCGGTCGTAACGGTCAGCGA
>JAEUVR010000130.1 GCA_016786785.1 Chitinophagaceae bacterium | reverse complement strand
ATGTACTGGCCCTGCTGCTTTCCAGGGGGTACGCCGTGATTGCCATAGATAGTTATTTTAGCGGGGAAAGACGCGGAACAGGCCCTGCCGGCGACAGGGAGATGCAGTCCAGCTCGTGGGACCAGGAGCTTTCGCAGTTCAAGCTCAATCTCTGGTTTGGGCGCCCCTTATGGGGGATGCAGCTCCGCGACGAACAGATCGCATTGGACTACCTGGCTACGCGTCCCGAAATAGATATGGAAAGGATTGGCGTTGAAGGAGCGAGCATGGGCAGCACGCGGGCCTGGTGGCTGGCGGCTATTGATAACCGTATTAAAGCGGTCGTAGGAGTGGTTTGTTTTACGCGTTATGAAGAACTTATACAGCAAAGAGAGCTGCGCGCCCACGGGATCTATTATTTTGTGCCCGGCATGCTGCAGCATTTTGATACGGAGGCGGTCATGGGAATGATTGCTCCCCGGCCTTTTCTGGCGCTTACCGGCGATAGCGATCAGGGTTCGCCCGTAAGCGGTATGAAAACATTAGAGAAAAAACTGGATTTCGTTTATTCCCTGTATAATAAGAAAGAGCAGTTTAAAAGCATTATCTATCCCCAGACAGGACATGTGTATACGGATGAGATGAAGGTGGAAATGGTTAATTGGTTCGACAAATACCTGAAATAAGAAGGGCCCTTGTTGATATAACGTAATACTATAGCGCTTGCTTAAATTACAGACAGCCCATGACAGTTCTGAAGTGCTCCCTGATTAACTTTATTTTATTAGATTATCTGTTATTTTTTAACAGGCCAATCATAAACTGATGACCAACGGACTTTGGATTTACGATTAAATGTAACACGTTTTAAAGTAAAAGGAGAAGAGACTACATTAACTCCATCCTCGAGTTATGGCATGTGCGTTTTCGTTGGCGAACGATAAGCATGCTGGTTTTCGAATTGCTTTATAATGGCGATGAAGGGCGCAAACGTTGTTTAATTGGAAGGACAACACTTTAGATCGACAGATTCTCTATTGATAATCCGTATCATAAGATGTTGAATATAAATATCCCACACAAGATTAAACAATGATATTTTTATTTTTTAGGACACTCGTGTGTTGCCTCCTGTTTCTTCCTCTATTTGAACGGCTATATGCCCAGTCCGCGACGCAAAACGCAGTACAAATAACATCGATCGCTGACAGCGTATTAAAAACGGGTACGTTAAAGATTTTTCAATTTCCACCGGACAAAATTCCGCGAATTGATGGAAGCATAGACGACTGGTCGTTTGTGCCAGACGAGTATGCTATTGGCAACGAACAATTAACAGAAACCTTAAAAGATAAAAATACAATACTTGATCCCAAAAATTTAGATGTAAAGATTAAGGTTGGTTGGGTAAAAGGAATGAACCGTCTTTATTTTCTTTATGAAGCGTATGACGATTACTGGGAGTTTGAAAAGACAGGACTTCGTCACGATATGTTTGAAGTTGTTGTAGATGGCGACCAATCGGGCGGCCCGTTGATTGAGGAATTCCACCCTAATCCGGAGCTGAGGGATACATGGGACGCTTATTTTAACTTTCACGGCGTCCACGCCCAGAATTATCATATTTATACGCCGGCGGAAGGTCAGGACTGGGCGCTGGCATGGGGAAGTCAACCATGGATCAAGGAGCTGCCCTATGCCAATGCCGCATATTCATATGACTTTGAGCAAGGCGAGCCCGGTAGGCTCGCGCTCGAGTTTTGGATCACGCCCTTTGATTATGCAGGGCCTGAAGGTCCCGTCCGCGCTGTCGAAACCTCTCTTAAAGAAGGTAAAAACATTGGGTTAAGTTGGGCTATTATTGACTATGATAAGGGTCGCAGCGGTTTTTGGAATCTTTCTAATGAACATAGCATGTACGGTAATGCGTCTTATTTAAGAACATTTAAACTCATGCCGCTGGAACCTCAATTTGTAAAAAAGATTGAAGCCCTGTGGTCGTTTATGGTTGTGAATCAGGAGCAGAGGGTTGTTGCCTTTCAGGATCGCTCCATTGGGGACATCACATCGTGGAAATGGGATTTTGGCGATGGAGAAAAGTCTACGGAACAAAACCCTATACATACCTACAAAAAAGCCGGTAAATATATTGTCGTACTATGGGTTGAGGGGCCAGAAGGGAAGTCCAGGCGCGCGAAAGTTTGGGACGTGGCATTACCATAAGGAATAAGGCTAAATATAATAATTATGAAAAAGAAATATTCTCTACGGGGATTTACGGGTCTATATGCTTCTTTGCTATTAACAGCGTTGTTACATAGCGTGGCCGCGTTTCCCCAGCAAATAAAAACATCCGGTGAGAACATCCTCCGGGGAGCGGTTAAGATGCACAATAATCGCCCGACTATTTATGTGAATGAGAAGCCCGTTACCCCGCTTATTTATGGCTTAGTAGATCGGAGATTTTCCTGGGCTGATACCGTTCAGGAAAATATTGAAAAATTTGGCCGGGATGCCGATATTAAATTGATACAGGTCGATTTATTCCTCGATAACATTTGGCGCCCGGATGGCTCAATAACGCTTGATACGACTTTGCGACAAATAGGCGGCGTGTTAAACGTAATACCTGATGCAGGCATCTTTATCAGGCTGCATGTCAATGCGCCACGGTGGTGGCAGGCCCGTCATCCGGAAGAGTCCATTGATTACGGAAATACGCAGGCAACCGGCAAAGGAGTGTATGAGCAAACCTGGATGCGCGACGACTTGTCCAATACCTCCCGCTTTAGCTTAGCGTCAGAAAAATGGCGCGCTTCCGCTTCGGATGCGGTGCAGCGGTTTTGCAAGAAACTTGCGGGAACGCGCGAAGGAAATGCGTTGATTGGAATTCAGGTAGCGTGCGGGGTATACGGCGAATGGCACTATTTCGGGTTTTTGGAAAATGATCCTGACCTAAGCCAGCCGATGACCGATTATTTCCGGCGTTGGCTGAAAAAGAAATATAAAACAGACGGCGCTCTTCGCAAGGCGTGGGGAAAAAACGATGTATCCCTGGCGTCTGCTAAGGTCCCGGGTACGGAAGCGCGTAATTTTACCAGGTTTGGCGTTTTCCGTGATCCGGGGACGGAGCGGAATGTCATTGATTATTTTGAAGCGCAGCATACCGTTGTTGCGGAGGATATCCTCCACTTTTGCAAGGTTGTAAAGAAGAGCTGGCCGCGACCGATTATTACGGGCTCTTTTTATGGTTATTTTTATTCGCTGTTTACCCGGGAAGCAGCGGGCGGACATCTGGCTATCGACGCCGTGTTAAGATCGCCGTACATTGATTTCCTTGCGGGTCCACAGGCCTATTACCCGGCCCCAGAGGCAACCGGCGATCCCTATCGTTCAAGGGGTTTACTTGAATCCGTAAGGCTTAATGGGAAGCTTTGGCTTGAAGAAATGGATCAGGAACCGCCTTTTTTTAATAAAAAGAATGAAAATAATTATAGCGGATCGGTGAAAGAATCCATTGCGTTGACCCGCCGCAATATGATGTTTACAGCTACGAAGGGTATGGGAATGTGGTTTTATGACTTTGGATTGCCCTCAGGCTCAGGCG
>JAEUVR010000123.1 GCA_016786785.1 Chitinophagaceae bacterium | reverse complement strand
GGCGGATCTTCGGAGATAGAAGCGCTCGGCACGCATTTTAACGTTAATGCCTATACGGACGAAACCAGTCTGAATACCACGCTCCTGGAAGGGTTGATCAAAGTATCGGCGGTCAACGACAAACCGGTATTGGTGAAACCGGGACAGCAGGCGCAGATCGGTCCGCATACCGGCAAGGTAAGGATCGTGGAAGGAGCGAATACCGATAATATAATGGCCTGGAAAAACGGGGCGTTCAGCTTTGAAGACGCCTCTTTAAAAGATGTGCTCAGGCAGATAGCAAGATGGTACGACGTGGAAATAGACTACCGGGGAAACATTTCCGATAAGATCATCCGGGGTAAGATGGGCCGCGATCTGAGCTTATTGCAGATGATCGCCGTGCTGAAAGGATTAAGGGTGAATTTAATGCTTGAAGGAGACAGGAAACTGATCGTTTTACCGGAGGAAGGATCCAAAAGCTGATCGTCGGTTTTATTCATTGGCCGCCCTTGAATAAAGCCCTTATATAAGGAGGTTCTTAAAACAAAAACCGGAAGTGTTTAGGCCACTTCCGGAGGATAGTTTCAGGCAACTCCAATAAATAGGTTTTAGCAAACGGATTTTTTTCATTAACCCAAAACTTTTACAAAAGTATGCAATTAACTGCTATTGTATGCCCGCGCTTTTGCGCAAGCAACCATCAACCAGAACGCCAGCCCCTGTTATGGCTTCGGCTGGTTAAAAAAACTTCGCGAGCGATGAAGCTAACCGCTGTTCTTTTAACGTTATTCTGCATACAGCTAAGCGCCAAAAGCGTTTCCCAGTATGTGAGCTTTTCCGGCAAAAATATCGCGCTGGAAAATGTTTTTCAATCTATTGAAAAGCAGACCGGCTACTTTATGATCTATGAACCGGCGCTGCTTAAAAACCTGAAAAAAGTAAACGTCCGCGCCAACAGGGTCCCCCTGAAAACCTTTATGGACGAATTGCTTCGAAGTCAACCGCTTACGTATTTTTTCCAGAACACCACCATTGTCATTCAACAAAAACCGGATCCTGCGGCGTCCGTTCCCGATCCGAACGCGCCCGACCCGCCGCCCGTAATGACCCTGGAAGGAAGAGTGACTGATGAACAGGGCCGTCCTATTGAAGGCGTCTCCGTAAAAAACCTGCGAAGCGGAAACGGTATCGCGACCGACGCCCTCGGATCATTCAGGATAGAAGCCGAGATCAATGATATACTGGAATTCAGTTTTGTAGGATATGAAACGCATTCATTCAAAGTATCCTCCGCTCAATCCATTGCCGTAACGCTGAAAATAAAGGTCAGCGAACTCACCGACGCCGTGGTCGTGGGATATACCAGCCAGCGGAAGAAAGATATCACCGGCGCCGTAGCGGTGGTAGACATGACGGCGCTTAAATCAGTGCCCGCAGGATCGGCAGAGCAGGCGCTGCAGGGGCAGGCTTCGGGCGTTACCATCATCAGTTCGGGCGTGCCGGGAGCGCAAAGCAATGTGTTTATCCGCGGCGTAAGCTCCTTCGGAAATACCGACCCGCTGGTTATTGTAGATGGCATCCAGGCCTCGCTGAACGATATCAGCGCCGAAGACATTGAGTCCATGCAGGTATTAAAAGACGCCGGCTCCGCTTCGATCTATGGCGTGAGGGGCTCTAACGGGGTGATCGTGATCACCACTAAAAAAGGAAGATCAGGACAGGCGACCATCAATTACAGCGGCTATTACGGCGTACAACTCCCCTTGCATGCCAACCCGTTTAACCTTTTAAATCCTACGGATTTCGCCAGGTTATTAAAGGAAGTAAACCCTACTACCAGATTATTTGCCAACGGCGTTCCTGACTATATGTATGCCGGCCCTTCCGGCTCAGGCGTCGCCAAAGCCGGAGACCCTGAAGTGGACCCTTCCCGGTATAACCTGACGGTTGGGCGACCATCCAACAGTTATATCATTCAGAAAGCCAATAAGGAAGGGACAGACTGGTACCGGGAAACTTTTAAAGCCGCGCCGATGCAAAGCCATGTGGTTACAGCCAGCGGGGGAAGCGAAAAATCCACTTACCTGTTTTCTCTGGGATATTTAGATCAGCAGGGCACGCTGATAGAAACCCATCTAAAAAGATATTCCGCGAGAATAAATACGCAGTTTAATGTGAAAAACAATATCCGGATAGGAGAAAATGCCTATGTCTTTTACAAAGACAATCCTGCGTTTGACCTTTCCGATCCCAGCGGAGGAAACCCTATATCCATGACTTACCGCATCTATTCCGTTATCCCGGTATATGATATCAAGGGGAATTATGGAGGAAGTTTCGGAGGCCCCGAACTGGGCAACGCAAGAAGCCCCGTAGCCGTGCAGAAGCGCAAGGCAAACGACAAGAACGATTACTGGGATGTCGTAGGCAATGTATATGGAGAAATAGATTTCTTACGTCATTTTACGGCGCGCACCAGCTTTGGCGGCTCTATCGATCACCAGTATTTTCTTGCT
>JAEUVR010000101.1 GCA_016786785.1 Chitinophagaceae bacterium | reverse complement strand
GGAACGTCAGAAATTAACGCTGCAGGCTTTAGGGCTGAATAAGATCAATGCAAGCAAGGAAGTGGAAGCCACTCCCCAGATCCTGGGCATGGTGACAAAAGTCAACCATCTTGTTCAGGTAGAAGACGTTAAATAATTATTTAAAGCGAGGGATGATTTCCCGTTGAGTTAAAATCAAACAAAATGAATTTACACCAGATCAGGCCTGCTAAGGGCGCCACGCATAAGCCAAAACCACGTTTAGGAAGAGGGGAAGCTTCCGGTAAGGGAGGAACTTCCACACAGGGTAACAAGGGCGGACAAAGCCGCGCGGGTTACCAGAGGAAGAACGCCCATGAAGGCGGACAGATGCCTATCCAGCGCAGGCTGCCTAAGCGCGGATTCAACAATATTAGCCGGGTTGATTATAAAGTTTTTAATCTCGGACAGGTATCGCTGCTGAGCGAAAAATACGGCATTGAAGAATTCAGCGTTGAAAACCTCTATGCGCATGGGCTTGTCGGCAAAACAGATAAGGTGAAAGTGCTGGCCAACGGCGAATTGACAAATAAGCTGGTTTTTAAGGTGAATGCGGTCAGCGAAAAAGCAAAAGCAGCCATTGAAGCCGCCGGCGGCACGGTTGAACTTATTGTAAAATAAATTTCTGTAAATTGTACAGCGTTTCAGGAATACTCGAACGTATTCATCAAACAAAATACTAATGGATACAGGTTTCCCGGATAGATAGTTGATGATCTTTTCGGTAAACCTGTTTCCGGGTTTTTAACAGGCCATAAAATTTTCTGGTTGCCGTGAAAAAATTTATAACTACTTTAAAGAATATATGGAGTATAGAAGACCTGAGAAATAAAATTCTCACCACGCTTCTGCTCTTAGCCATATATCGCCTAGGCACACATATTGTTCTTCCCGGATTAGACCCTACCAAAATTGATTCCAGCGCTATGCAGGGAGGGGGCATCCTCGGATTGATCGACGCCTTTGCCGGCGGCGCCTTCTCGCAAGCGTCCATCCTCGCCCTGGGTATCATGCCGTATATCTCTGCTTCTATCTTTATGCAGTTGATGACCATCCTGTACCCTCCCTTTCAGAAATTGCAGAAGGAAGGCGAAAGCGGCAGAAAAAAAATCAACCAGTATACCCGCTACCTTACGGTTGCCGTGGCCATATTACAGGCCAGCGCCTATGTGCAATACCTGAATAGCCCTGGTTACCGGGAAGCGATCATCCCTTCTTATTCCTCGTTCTTCTGGCTTTCCACCACCATCGTGCTTACGGCAGGCACCCTGTTTGTAATGTGGCTGGGCGAAAGAATTACGGATAAAGGACTCGGCAACGGCGCTTCCATCATCATCATGGTGGGTATCCTTGCCCGCTTGCCGCAATCCTTCTGGCAGGAATGGCAGGCCAAGATACCTACCGGCGGCGGCGGTCTGCTGATCTTTGTTATTGAAATTGCCGTTCTGGTGGCGATCAATATGGGCCTGATCCTACTGATACAGGGCGTTAGAAAGATCCCCGTTCAGTATGCCAAACAGATCGTAGGCAACAGGCAGTTTGGCGGAGCGCGCCAGTTCCTTCCCATGAAAGTGAATAGCTCCGGCGTAATGCCCATCATCTTTGCGCAGGCCATTATGTTCCTGCCTACCTTATTGTCTAATTTTGATTCTACCCAGGGATTGGCAAAGATCTTCGGAGATCATAGCAATTACTGGTATATGGTGATCTATGGTCTGATGGTGGTTGGTTTTACCTTTCTCTACACGGCATTGATCTTTAATCCCAAACAGATAGCGGACGATCTGAAACGCAACAATGGCTTCATTCCCGGCGTTAAGCCCGGTCAGCCTACTGC
>JAEUVR010000388.1 GCA_016786785.1 Chitinophagaceae bacterium | reverse complement strand
AGTTATTTCTTTTCCAAACAGATCGCATCCTGTATGGTATTTAAAAATACCCATGGCCTTCGATACATTTCCCGGGCCGCGCGTAAGGGAATGATCGGCCCGTTTTTTGCCCGTCCTTTGCAACATGATATCAATGCCCTTCAGCGGCTCTACCGCCCTGACCAGGATAGCATGGGGAATTTCTTTTTTGTTGGTAACGATATTGAACAAATGATGGATGCCGTAACAGAGATAAACATAGGCCCGGCCAGGAGAGCCGAACATGATTTCCGTACGGGAGGTTCTTCTGCCGCCGAACGCATGAGAAGCCCTGTCGATCGCCCCGGCATAGGCTTCTGTTTCCACGATCCTGCCCGAAACGGTCTTGCCGTCAAAGCGCGTAACCAACACTTTTCCCAACAATTCCCTGGCAATAACCGTTACCTCGCTGCGATCATAAAAGGAAGGTCCGAGCTTTTTCATTAAAGACAACAGGAAAATTTACTAAGTTTGAATCGTTAACGATCGACAAATAAACTAAAAATGCCATAAATTCTGTAAACAAAAAATATCTTGCTCAAAGAAATAGTAATAGCAATAGACTCCTACTTTAAGGCTCACCAATTTATCAGAAAGCACCGTTTATGGAAATGGATCGTTATTCCGGGCATCCTTTACATGATCTTATTTGTGACGGGGATGTATTTTTTCTGGCAATCTACCGATCAGGCCGTTTCTTATTTAACCAGGAGCATCGGGCTCGACAGGTGGCTTCACCGGCAGGAGAGCGGCGTGCTGAGCTTTTTTTTCCTGATGGGCGAGATCATGGTGAGGCTGATACTGATGTTTTTTTATTTCTCTCTTTTTAAATATGCATTCCTGATCATCGGCTCGCCTGTGTTTGCCTACCTGAGCGAGAAAACCGAATCTATTATTGAAGGCAAGGATTTCCCTTTCAGCCTCTCTCAATTGCTCAAGGATATTTTCAGGGCTATAAAGCTTGCCCTTCGCAACACCCTCTGGCAGGCCGTGTACACCATATCTATCCTGATCCTCGCTTTTTTCCCCTTTGTAGGATGGATAACCCCGCTGATCATGCTGTTTGTCGAATGTTATTATTACGGTTTTTCCATGCTTGATTACAGCAGCGAACGCCATAAGCTCTCCGCTTCGGAAAGCATTGAATTCATCTCCAAACACAAGGGCCTTGCCATAGGCAACGGCATCGTGTTTTACCTGATGCACCTGGTTCCTGTTGCCGGCTGGATCTTTGCCCCCTCTTACGCAGTGGTCGCGGCTACCATCAGCTTATATCACCAGAAATCCGAACCATGATCAATACGCCAACGGAAACGCAGCGGACCGCGCCCGGCAAAGTATACCTTATCCCTTCCGCGCTATATGAAGGCGCGCAGTTTGTTATCCCCTCTTATGTGCTGGATGCGATCAAAGACTGCCAGGCTTTTTTTGTGGAGAATGAACGGTCGGCCCGCAGGTACCTGAAAAGCATATGGAAGGAAATACAGATCGATGATTACCTTTGGGCGGCTATTCACAAGGCGGAAGGAAGCGCAAAACAACATTTCGTCGACCTGCTCGCCAAGGGCATGAACATAGGCATCATCAGCGAAGCCGGATGTCCCGGCATTGCAGACCCCGGCCAGCTGCTGGTTGCGGCTGCGCACCGCGCCGGGGCCAGGGTATGCCCGCTGGTAGGGCCGAATGCCGTTTTGCTGGCATTGATGGCCAGCGGCATGAACGGGCAACAGTTCCGGTTCCTGGGCTACCTGCCCATCGATGCGCAGGAACGCATCCGCGCCATCAAACAGATGGAATCTTTTTCCTTAAAGAATCACTGTACGCAGGTGTTTATCGAAACGCCTTATCGGAATAACCAATTGCTGGAGATGGTCATCAGGACCTGCCAGCCCAATACGCTGTTGTGCATCGCGGCCGATCTTACTTCCGAAAAGGAATTTGTACAAACAAAAACAATGGCAGCCTGGAAAAAAGCGCCGCCCGACCTGCACAAACGCCCCGTCATATTTTGCCTGCTGAGCGAGCAATAGATCGCCGGACAAGGCTATGGATCGCAGCAGCATTCCTCTTCCCCGCCGCACAATAGATCTTATAAGGATTATGGAGTAACGTCCCGAATGGAAATGATGCTGTCCACCACATATTTGTTGTACCCTCTCCAGGGAAGAGGCTTGATGTATTCCTGGTAATGCAGCTCTACTTCTTTACCTCCGCTCACCATCAGCCTTTCCGCAATTTTCGGATCGGCAATGGAAAATTCGAACTCATAAGATTGTATGGAGCCCGGAGTTCTTGAACGAAAACCGCTCTGTATCAATTTACCTTCATAGGTCTTAAAAATATATCCCTTCCTGACGACAAAATTTAATTCGCCAGCCTTCACGCCCTCGCCAAAGGTCCAGTAATAACGGTAATAACCTATTCCCGCTAAAGCAGCCAATACGGCCAGGATGGTTATCCATAAAAATTTTTTCATACAAAACTGTTTAGCGTTTCTGAAACATTCGGCAAATGAAGCCTCGGCTGCGCCTGCAAGATATATCCGGCAATAAAGTTATGGAAATAGTAGATCGAAAACAGCGGCCATAAAATGGCTCCTAAAAATCATACCTTCGCTGTTAATTAAAGATGATATGAGAATAGGAATTGTTTGTTATCCTACTTTCGGGGGAAGCGGGGTTTTAGCGACAGAGCTGGGTAAGGCGTTAGCAGACAAGGGGCACCTGGTGCATTTCATTACCTATCAGCAGCCTGTCAGGCTGGGGGAGTTCAACGCCAATATATTTTACCATGAAGTGAGGGTGCCCACTTATCCCCTGTTTGATTTTCCTCCCTATGAAACGGCCCTGGCCAGCACTATGGTAGACATTATCGTGAACAACCAGATAGACCTGCTTCATGTGCATTATGCCATTCCTCATGCCTCGGCGGCCTATATGGCTAAAAAGATACTGGAAACCCAGAACCGGAAGATACCGGTGATCACGACCCTGCATGGAACGGATATCACTTTGGTGGGGCGGGATAAAACCTTTGCGCCGGTAGTCGCTTTTTCCATTAACCAGAGCGACGCTATCACGGCTGTTTCGGAAAACCTCAGCGGCGAGACCAATAAGATCTTCCGTATCGAAAAGGATATCCATGTGATCCACAATTTTGTCGACGTAGCGCGATTTAGCAAGAAGCCCATTGACGCATTCCGGCGCGTCATCGCTCCGAATAATGAAAAGATCATCCTGCACGCTTCCAATTTCCGTAAAATAAAAAGGGTGAACGATGTGGTGAAGATCTTTGCCAGGATCAGGCAGGGCGCGCCCAGCAAGTTGCTTTTTATCGGCGACGGGCCCGAACGCGCAGAGGCCGAAAGCATGTGCCGCGATCTGCATATCTGCGATGATATCCGTTTTGTAGGAAAGCAGGACCAGATAGAAGAAATATTCGCCATTGGCGACCTGTTCATCCTGACATCAGAATACGAAAGCTTTGGCTTAGCGGCGCTGGAAGCCATGGCTGCGGGGATACCGGTGATCTCCACCAATGTCGGCGGGCTGCCCGAGATCAATATACAGGGAGAAACCGGCTTTTTAAGCAATGTGGGAGATATAGACGATATGGCTTCCCATGCTCTTGAGCTGTTAACGAATGATGAGAAGATGGCTATCTTCAAAGCCAATGCCTCAGCGCGGGCAAGCGAGTTTGATATCCATCGCATCGTGCCCCAGTACGAGGCGTTGTACAACCAGTTTTTATAAGGGTCGCGCGATTAGCCTTTAATGCAATCGGGGTTCCCTACAAACTGAACTCCGTTTTTTTCTTTTGGAAAGTTTCGTTCTTTTTCGGTTTCGGTTTCGGGGATCGGATAAAGCGCCGCGGGAACAGACCAGGGGTTGCTCAGCGTTCAGGTAATCACCGTCTTCTTATCCAGGCGGCAGGATCCAGGTTTTTGTTTTCGATCAATAAGAGGAATTCGATCTCGCCATTGCCATCTGAATTGACGCCGGCCCTGCCCACCGCCTGCCCGGCTTTGACCTTTTGCCCTTTTGAGACGCTGGAAGAAGACAAGTTTCCGTAAGTGGTAAAATATTTTCCATGTCTCACCAACACGTTCGATTCGCCTTCCACATCAAACACCGAAACGACTTCTCCGTCAAATATGGCTTTCACCAAAGCGCCTTCTTCTGTTTCCATGGTCAGGCCGGGATTGGTTCCCCTTAACCTGGTGCCCGGAATGGAATAAGTGCCAAAATTAATCTTAATATTCCCTTTGTCGATAGGCCAGGGGAGCTTGCCCTTATTCTTTTCAAAATTATCCGAAATGATCTCTCCGCCGGGAGTAGCGTCAAATACGCTCTTGGAAGCTTCGGTCGCAGGACGTTCTTCCGTTTTGGCAGCGACCGCTCCCGGAGCATTCGCATCGGCTTCTTTCTTAACGGTTGTTTCTTTTTTAGCGGCAGCCAGCGCTGCGGCGGCCTTGGCCTTTTTCTCTTCCTCCAGCGCCTTCTGACGCGCAATCCTGATCTCCCGGTCGATCGCGGCCTTTATGGAAGCCCTTAACTTATTATCGGCTTTCTGCTTGGCATTTAATTCGCTGGACAGTTCTTTCTCTCTTGATCGCAGCTTATTCACTACTACGTCCTGTTCTTTCTTCTCGTCTACCAGCACCATTTTCTCCTTTTCCTGTTTGGTAAGCGCCTGGTCTTTTTCTTTCCTCGACAACTCCAATCCGGATATTTTTTTCTGGAGAAGGGTCTGCGTGTTAAGGATAGCTTCCGATTGCTGCTCGCGATAAGAGCGGTAAGACCTCAGGTATTCCACTCTTTTCAGCGCATCGTTAAAACTGGACGCCGAGAAAATAAAGTTGAGAAAATCGTAATTGTTCCGGTTCTTATACGCATATGCTATGCTCTTTTCATATTGAAGCTTAAGCGTATCCAGGTCGCCCTTTAACCGGTCGATCTCTTCTCTTGACTTATCAATATCCGATTCGATATAACTGATCTGCGAACTTATGTTTTTGATAGCGGCCTCGCGAAGCTTCAGCTTCCGCTGCAACAACGCCAGCTGTCCCAGCGATTCCTTCCTGTTCTTCTTGGTCTGATCCAGCGAGTTTTTAACTTCCTGGATCTCGCGCTGTATTTCCGCGCGCTGCCTTTCCAGGTCAGACCGGGTTTGGGCCTGCGCCGTAGAATGCATGACGGCAATGCCTGCCAGGAGGGTTAGAAACAGTACGATACGTTGCATGGGCTATTTTGCTTTTAGAACGTTGTCGGCCAACGCTTATTGCAATTTATAGTTTTTTGGAATGTTGAAAGGGAAGTTTAACGGTTCGTTAAAATCATATTGTTTGTATTTCATCTCGATATCCAGCTTGGATTTTTCTGAGACGGTAATTTTCCGGAAAGTAGAAAATGGAACGCCGCTCTTATTTTCATATTCCCCATAAGTGATATCCGCCGTTCTGGCCCTTGATTCATCTATATCGTCGAGCTTGCTGTGCAGGGGTCGATAGTTCGACTCGTCCAGCGTAAACAGGTGCTTGAACAACTTGCCGATGCTCACCATCGACACGGCAGTCCCGCTCTTTTTATAGGAAACGGTATTGCTGTCCAGATAGATCGGATTTCCGATGATCAGGTCCTGCAACTCGTTTAAGGTAAAAGGGATCCGGGCTATCTCCGTCAGATAGGCCACAGACCTTAATTGCGCCACTTTATCCAGTTTGTTGATCACCTTGACGCTGTCGGGAGTGATCAATACCCTGAACGCTTCTATGCCCAGCAATGCATTGATAGATATCCACAATACGCTATCCTTCTGCAATTTAAAAAAGGCGTTAAAATCGCTTTTTTTGCCGTCGTTGCCCTGGAATACGACTTTTACCTTAGCCGAAAAAGTATTGTAATCTAGTTTATTCCGGAGCGCGCCTTCATAAATCGTCTTCATGTATTTTAAAGAATCCGCTCTTCCGTCATTTACCGATACCGTTGAATCTTTTTTAGCGCTGATAACATGCTGTATTTTTTTTGCGGAGCGGCAGGCGCCCAGCAATATGATCGCCAGCAAAAACACCGTGAGGCAACCGATACAGGAATGGAAACGAAAAAAAGGCTTTTTAAACTGTAGCATGCATTAGATTTTACCGGTATGTCCAAACCCTCCGGCGCCGCGTTCGGTAGAAGAGATAGTTTCAACTGTCTCCCAGCTCAGGCGCTCCACCCGCTGCACCACCATCTGCGCAATCCTGTCGCCCGTTTGAATGGTTTGCGCTTCCCCGGAAAGGTTGATCAGGATAACTTTTATTTCGCCCCGGTAATCCGCATCTATGGTGCCCGGCGAATTAAGGCAGGTAAGCCCTTGCTTGATCGCCAGGCCGCTTCTGGGCCTTATCTGCGCTTCATACCCCTGGGGTAGTTCGATAAATAAACCGGTAGGAATCAATAATCGTTCCATAGGTTGAAGGGTAACCGCGGCGTCAAGGCTGGCCCTGATATCCACGCCGGCCGATCCGGCGGTAGCGTATTCAGGTAATGGATTAGCCGATCGGTTGATAATGCTGACTTTCACTGTAGACATGCTGCAAATATAGGAATGTCCTGATTTCCCTTCTCAGCGGCCATTAAAAAGACTGCGGTTCAATTTTTATCCCCCGGCCGAGGCCGGTCGCCGCTACAATAAGACGCTATGCAGCCGACTTTTTAAATCGAAAACATTGCGCCTGATCATAATAGGTATTATTTTCACAATTTTAATGCTAACCCTCTACCCCATGATTAAGAGAATGATAGGCGCGATATTGCTTTGCGTGTGCTTTCAATCGCTTACCGCACAAAATCTCATGCATTCATTCGGCGCAACGATTGCTATAACGACCGGCAAAATTTCCAACGGTTACAGCCGCTCTAATTTTAGCCTGTCGCAAAATTATCTGTCTTATTTTCCCAGGTATAATTTTGTTGAAAACGAAAATTCATCCATAAGCATAGGGGCGCCGATTGGGCTTGGCGTAGGCATTGCCCAGAATTCATATATGGGTGAAGACATAGGGTTCGCTTTTGCCTACGACCTTCCGCTCGTTATAGATTACAATATCGGGTGCAAATCCACTTATGATAATGAACAGACTTTCGGGGGATACCTCGGCGCCGGGTTCGGTTATAATTACGTATCCATATCCGGCAGCCAATATTCCGATTTTAAGGGCTCTTCTTACGGCCCGATATTTCGCGGCGGCGTAAGGATAGGATCAAATAAAGAATCATGGGCCGGCCATAGCATTACCATAGGCGTTTTCTATAAAAAGGACCTGCAAAAGAATCCATTTAATTCGTTTGGGTTTAATGTGTATTACGACCTGTAGCGAAGGCGTTTGGACGGGACCGATGCAAACCTACAAGATTCGCGTAGTTGTATGCCTTTCTGTAGTAATGGTAAGAGGAACCTCGTTATACAAGACCATAACTTTTCCGGATATTTTACCTTTAACCTTTGCGCTTGAAATCATTCCGGTAACTGTATTTATCGCCAATTCTCCATCCTGACTTCCTTTAAGTTTAGCAGACCCCGCAGCCAACAACTGATCTGGCGTACCAGGAATACTCTCCAGGCTGGCGTTCATTTTAATTCTTGCCGTGCTATCCCCGATTTCCACCAGCTTAAATTGCGATTGCGCGTTAAAAGCCATCTCTGACTTTTGTACTGAGGTATTTGACAGGCGTTCGGGTCTAGCTTGTCGAGGATTTATTGTTATTTGTTATATTGTATTTCCTTCAGATGTTAGGGAAGCCAAAGGCTTTTCACAGGCAGACCTTGCAAGGCAATCAAGCGCACCATTGCATTGTGGACAAATATGAACGGGATGAAGTAAAACCCACTATAGAGCTGCTGCAATGCCGCACTGACCCCATCAGCTCATGAACAACAGCCGCCACGCCTATCACAGCGCCTACTCCCGTCCATGATGCGCCTAAACCTATAACCGCGCCAGCTCCCATTTCCAGAGGAGTTTCCGGATCGCCGCCGCCTAATCCGCTTTCAGCAGCGCCGTGGCATAGGCAACCAGGCCTTCTTCGCGGCCGATATAGCCCATTTTTTCGCTGGTGGTGGCTTTGATGGAAATATCAGACTCCTCTATTTCCAGTATCGCGGCGATCGTCTTTCTCATTTCGCCCGCATATTTTTTGATCTTGGGGCTTTCCAGGCACAACGAGGAGTCGATGTTGACGATAGTATATTTTTTTTCCCGTATAAGACGATAGGTCTTCTGCAAGAGTATCTTGCTGTCGATATTTTTATACGCAGGATCGGTATCCGGGAAATGCGCGCCGATATCGCCCAATGCCAATGCGCCCAGCAGCGCGTCGCAGATCGCATGCAACAATACATCGGCGTCGCTATGGCCGAGCGCGCCCTTATGATGAGGGATCTCCACCCCTCCTATCCAGAGTTTTCTTCCTTCAACCAATTGATGAACATCCATCCCGGAACCGATACGATAGCTCATGATCAAAACAGATTATAAAAAA
>JAEUVR010000084.1 GCA_016786785.1 Chitinophagaceae bacterium | reverse complement strand
AGTTTGTAATCCTAACAGCCCCATTGCCGCTTTTGCGGATTATCCCGTAGAATTGATTGTCGGCCCGGAATTTGTTACAGGAAGCACCAGAATGAAAAGCGGGACCGCCCAGAAGCTGGCCTTGAACATGATTTCCACCGGAGCGATGATAAGAATCGGCAGGGTTGAGGATAATAGGATGATAAACATGCAGTTAACAAATTCCAAGTTAATAGAACGCGGTGTGATCATGCTAATGGAAAAAACAGGCATCGCCAGTTTTGATCAGGCAAAAAGCCTTTTGTTGAAGTATGGAAGCGTAAAAAAGGCGGCGGAGTTTTTCTCCCGTTGATTTTTTCAAAACCAAAAAACAATATCATTATTTATTTAACCGGGAGACCCCTGGAATAAATACCAATTAATTATAATCCCCGTATCCCTAAAACCCGCTTATGAATTGGCCTCTTTTGACAGCTTTTTTTGCTGTAGTCGCTGCTGCTCCTATGGTTGCATATACGCAACCATCCACGGAGAATTATGCCTATGCAGTTACCAGTAATGTTAAGGGCGACTACCAGTGGACGGAGGTCAAGGAGATTGATCTGAACACCGGTAATATTCTCCGTAATGTGTATGAAAACGCCAAGGGAAATTACAAGATGTTTAATGCCCGGACCGGCCAGGAGATCCACGCTACGCCGCCAGACAGCCAGTCGCCTTTTTCGGGATTGTCGGCAGCCTGCGCTTATCATAAGGAAACCAACAGGTTATATTATGCGTCCATGTTCATCAACCAACTCCGGTATTTGGACCTGAATTCGCCCACGCCCCAGGTGTATATTTTCGACAATGAACCGCTTGGCGGCTCCAACGATATGAGCATCGAGGCCAATCATTTTACGCGGATGGTCATTGGCCCCGATGGAAACGGGTACGCCCTTAATAACGACGGCAAGCGTTTTATAAAATTTACTACCGGCGAGAATCCCGTCATCACCAACCTGGGCCAGTTGACAAATGCGCCCGAAAATGGCGCTGTATCTATTTCAGATGCCAATACCAGTTGGGGGGGCGATATGATTGCCGATGTCAGCGGCAACCTGTACATTATTTCCGCGAATAATTACTTATTTAAAATTGATGTGCAGGCAAGAACGGCTAAATACATTACAAAGATCAAAAACCTGCCTGTAGGATTTACGACCAACGGCGCCGCGGTGGACAACAAGGGAAACCTGACGCTGTCCAGCGCAAATTTTATTACCGCCTACTATAAGATCGACCCCATCACCTGGGAGGCGACCGCCATCACTAATAACGATCTCCTTTATAATACTTCGGATCTGGCAAATGAGAACCTGTTGTTGCAGACCGACCTGGTCGTTTTATCTAAAGACGATCCGCAGTCCCGGCCTACCCGCGACCGCGAAGAAAAAGTGACCATCTATCCCAATCCTGCGAAACCCAATCAACCGATCCAGGTATCTTTTAAAAATAAGGGAAGGGGAAAATATCATGTGTTGTTTGCAGATTTTAACGGAAGAGTGATCTCCGCGCAGCAGGTGAATGTCGACGGCGCCTCGGTGTTGAGCAGGATACCGCTCGACCTCTCGCTGGCCAAAGGATTATACATTGTTAAAATATTGGACCCCCAGAACCAACTGCTTGTTCTGAAGAAAGTTATCGTTGAGTGATTGCTTAAAAAATATTTGGAAACGGATCGACGAAGGCTGTAAATTGCTACAGCCTTGTTTTATTTAAAGATTTCCTATGCACGATATCGAACCTTTCTATAACTGGCGGCATATTTATGTGAGCGAAGAAGATGAGCGGTCTCCGTTTTATGGAAGGGCCTATTCGGAGTTTGAGTTCTCGCAAACCGTCTATAACTATTATATCCATCCGCAATGGGATGCTTTTGACTCCCGTACGCTGTACCTTAAAGTGCTGATGGCCGATTATGAAGAAAAATATGCGATCATAGAACTAATGGGCGAATGGAACGACGCCATAGAAAACGATATCATGTTCCTCAAAAGAGAAGTGGCCGATACGTTCATGGCGGAGGGAATAACCAAATTTGTGCTGATCGCTGAAAATGTCCTGAACTTCCACAGCAGCGATAAAGAATACTACCAGGAATGGTTCGATGAGGTTACCGAGAAGGACGGCTGGATCGTATGCCTGAATATGCCAGAACAGACTCAACACGATTTTAAGGGCGCCCGGCTGCACCGCTATATCGAATTGATGGATATCGACAACTGGAGGGTGTACAAACCGTTTCATCTTTTTAAAAAAATAGACGACCTGCTTTCCAAACGGCTGGAATAGCGGGGTGTTAAGGCTAACGTAGAGTCGCCCCTCAAAAAAAAATTTTGATTTTCGTTTATACTTATTATTTTTGACGCCTGTATGGCAACAAAGCAAGCATTCGGTTATTTTTATTTTTACTTCTACTACGGTAGCAGCCGGGCATGCTTTTGTTAAAAGAAAATAAACAAATTAACATAAACGATCCCGGCTGATGAGGCCGGGATCGTTGTTTTTACAGGTATCAAGAATAATGCGCAATACATATGCAAGCTAATAGTAGTCAGTCAGTTACTAAAGAAGAAGAAAAATCCGTGGAAAGGGTTTCCATACAAGGTTATGAAGGGAGCTTTCACCAGGCCGCTGCGGCGCATTTTTTCGGCTCCTCTATCCGGGTCATCCCCTGCGCCACCTTTGCCGAAGTAGTAAAGATCGCCGCTGATCCCGGCGCAAGCGACGGCGGCGTGATGGCCATTGAGAACTCTATCGCCGGCAGCATTCTTCCCAACTACAACCTGCTGAAAAAAAGCAAGCTTGCGATCGTGGGGGAGATCTACCTGCAGATCAGGCAAAACCTGCTGGTCAATCCCGGCGTTACGCTGGAAGATATTCACGAAGTGCATTCTCACCCTATGGCGCTTCAGCAATGCCTGGACTTCCTTGATCAATACAACTGGAAACTGATCGAAACAGAGGATACGGCATTGAGCGCTAAAATGATCCACCAGCGGCACAGCAAACATATTGCGGCTATCGCCAGCCGGCTGGCGGCGGAATTATTCGACCTGGAAATACTGGCGCCGGACATCCACACGATGAAAAACAATTATACCCGTTTCCTGATCCTGCGTCCCGAAAAACAAGCCGTTATTCCAACGGGCGCCAACAAGGCTTCGGTGTATTTTCATACGGACCATTCCAGGGGAAGCCTGGCAAAAGCGCTGACCAGGATAGCCGACCATGGCGTGAACCTTAGCAAACTGCAAAGTTTTCCGATACCAGGCAGCGATTGGTTGTATTCTTTTCATGCCGATATGGAATTTGATCATATCGACCAGTTTCATGAAGTGATGGAGGCGATAAAGCCGGTAACAGAAGAGCTGAGGACTTACGGCGTTTACCTGAAAGGACAGACCTACTGAAGAGCGGCAATAACGGCGGCAACGAGGCGCGCGCGATAGCTGCAGAAGCAGTAGTAATAACAGTAACAACGGAATGGCGGCAGTAATAGCAGGAACAATGAAAGAGCGGTAGAAAGAAAAATAACCGCCTGGTCTGTAAGAAAACAAAACCCAAAGAAAACAACATAACCGATTAAATAAAAACAGTGATACCAACGTCAAAAAGATTAGAAGGCATAGGCGAATACTATTTTTCACAGAAGCTCCGGGAAATAGCGCAGCTCAACAGCGAAGGGAAGAACATCATCAACATGGGTATTGGCAGCCCTGATTTCCCGCCGCATCCCGATGTGATCAGGACGCTGGCGGAATGCGCCGCCAGGCCGGATACGCACGCTTACCAGGGATATAAGGGAAGCCCTGTGCTGCGCAAGGCTTTTGCCGAATGGTACAAAAAATGGTACGCGGTAGACCTGGACCCGGAAACGGAAATACTGCCGCTTATCGGGTCAAAAGAGGGGATCATGCATGTCTGCATGACCTACCTGAACGAGGGAGACCAGGCCCTGGCGCCCAATCCGGGTTACCCTGCCTATACCGCCGCCATAAAGCTGGCGGGCGGGACCAGTATTCCTTATACCCTGAAGGAGGAAAACCGCTGGCGCCCCGATTTTGATGAGTTGCAGGCGGCGGTAGATGCGAATACAAGAGTGAAATTATTGTTTGTCAACTACCCCCAAATGCCGACGGGACAGTTACCCGATAGGGAACTTTTTGAACAGATCATTGCTTTCGCCCGGAAAAACAACCTGCTGGTATGCCATGATAACCCCTACAGCTTTATCTTAAACGATTCGCCCATGAGTATCCTGAGCGTGGAAGGCGCAAAGGATACAGCCATAGAGCTGAACTCCCTGAGCAAGTCGCACAGTATGGCGGGCTGGAGAGTGGGCGTGCTATGCGCTTCGAAGCAGAGAGTGGAGGAAACGCTCCGGTTTAAATCCAATATGGATAGCGGGATGTTCCTTCCAGTTCAAATAGCCGCCGCCACAGCGCTGGGACTGGGCAGGGAATGGTATGACCAGGTGAATGGAGCGTACCGGCAAAGGCAAAAATATGCTTTTGCCTTGCTGGACGAGCTGAACTGCTCTTATAGTAAGGACCAGGCGGGCATGTTCGTATGGGCGAGAATCCCGGATCATATCAAAGACGGATATGCGCTGAGCGATGAAATATTATACGGGGCGAATGTTTTTATTACCCCGGGAGGCATTTTCGGATCGGCGGGAGACCAATACGTCAGGATCAGCTTGTGCAGCCATGAAGATAATTTCAGGGAAGCGATCAGCAGAATACAGAACCATAAAAGCAATAAATAAGCTCATGACCGTTGCAATCATAGGAGTAGGATTAATTGGAGGATCGATGGCCCTCGCGCTCAGG
>JAEUVR010000384.1 GCA_016786785.1 Chitinophagaceae bacterium | reverse complement strand
GATGTGGATTTTTATATGAACTGCATCATAGGAATAATCAAACTTGCTTGTCATGAAAACGAATACGCTTACCAGTATCGACTTTCTGGATATTTTATTCGAGAACAGGAACAAAGCCTATGGCGCTTATGAGTTAAGAAGGAGTTACCCGAAACGATTGCTTATCTCCCTGGGTTCAACGGCTGTTTTGGTCGTTCTTTTTTATATGGGATATTTAATGGAACGCGGAAACAGCGCTGACATCGGACGCGCTATTAAGCCCTTTGTGGATATCGTGATAGATGATTATAAGCCGCAGGAGAAGATAGCAATCCCTCCTCCCAAGCCTCATCCTTTATCGCCGAAAACCGAAACGAAAAAACATGCTTCCTTTCTTATCGTTCCAGACAAGCAGGTTGGCAAAGAAGATATGCCTCCGCAAATAGATGAGCTGGAACATGCGAGGATCGGATGGGAAAACCTGAAGGGGCCGAACGATGACGTGATTACGGCTCCCCCTACTCAATACGGAACAGGCGTAGTTGAAACGCCTGGCGCCGATGAGCGCCAGGGGATGATCCCGATAGAAATAGAATCTGAGTATCCTGGAGGAATAGCAGCCTGGAGACGTTACCTGGGGAAAATGTTGAGATATCCTGAAGCCGCTGTTGAAATGCGTATAGAAGGAACCGTAGTGGTGCAATTTATTGTCGACAATAAGGGCAATGTGTCTGAGGTCGCCGCTATCAGCGGCCCGATGGAGCTCAGGGAAGAAGCAGAGCGGGTCATCCGCAGAAGCGGCAAATGGTCGGCGGCTATTCAGAATGGCCGATCGGTTAAATCCTATAAAAAACAACCTATAGTGTTCCAGTTGGCAAGGGAATGATAATTGCAACGGAAATGATAAACTAAAGACAAATAGCAATGGATTACAGGCCTAGTATAAAAATTCAAAATAAGTCGCTATTTAAACATAAGCGATAAATAAGAGATATAAAATAATAAAGTAAATTGTGAAACGGTCAATTGCCTAACATCTAACTATTACCGCGTATGAAAAAGACATTAACCTTTTCGATCCTGGGGCTGTTCGCCCTGGCGTCTAGTTCGTTCCTGGCAAGCAGCCTGGAGCAAAACAATCCCTTGCAGGGCGCATGGAAATCATCGTCCGATGCAGGCGAGCAGGTATTGATTTTTCAGGATGGTTATGTCTCCTACACAAGTTATGATCAGGGCCAGAAGAAGTTTAATTATACTTATGGAGGTAAAACTTCTTTTGTCAATAATGCGCTTTCCATCCAGGTAGAATTTAATTCAGCGAAAAAGGATAATGTGGGCAAGACCTTGTCGACAAAAGCCGAGGTATCGGGAAATAAGCTGACAACCCATTTTAACGGACTCAGACAGGAATGGACGCGCATTGACAGGGGAGATAAGGGATTGTCGGGCTGCTGGCGGATCAACGGACGATGGGATGGATCTAAAATGAATCCTATAAAAGTCGGGCCCAGGAAAACCATCAAGATCCTTTCTTCTACAAGATTTCAATGGTTCGCGATCAATACCGAGACCAAAGAGTTTTTCGGAACAGGCGGCGGCTCATACGATTTCGAGAATGGCAAATACGTTGAACATATCGAATTTTTCTCGCGCGATAGCGCTAGGGTAGGCGCGAGCCTCAGCTTCGATGCCGATCTTAAAAACGGCGAATGGCTTCATTCGGGATTAAGCTCCAAAGGCGACCCTATAAAAGAGACCTGGGTCAGGGATGCATTGAAGAAATAAAAGCGGAGTTATATGATCCGCAAGTCTATTTTAGGATAGATAGATCATTGCTATTGTTATTTCCGGTCTTATATAGCTTCATGTCAGGAGAGGATGGATCTTCGGGAAACCTGACCTGTATATCCTTTTCTTTTGCCGGAACAACAATCATAAAAAACAGGCTCGTGACCATCAGCCCGATCCAGAAAAGATAAAACCCCAGATGAAACCGCTCCCTGAGAACCCTATGCGAAAAAGTATGCTGGAAATCATAATAAGTGATCCAGAGCCCTATTGCTGAAAGGATCAGTATAACTGCTGATGCGCGTACGGTTCTCCTTCGGGAGAACCTTTTATGCAATATATACAGCAGGGAGATGATCAGCAGCTGTATGATGATGATAGACAGATAGGTTTGCCACGGCGAACGGAGGAATTTGTATTCCTTGTAAAAGGTCGCGATACCGATGCGACCCATTAAGGATATCCGGGAGATCAGGTAGGTTGCCAATGCGCATAAAGCCGCCTGAAAAAATATTAGCCAGGAAATTTTTCGTGACAGAACGCTTCTCATATGGATTGCAAACTTAACTTCTTTTGGAAATTTGATCGTCAGTGATTTGTTTACCCGCCCGTCTCTGCGCCTACATGTTTAACCAATAAACCAATTTTAACACGAACGCCCTGTTCTTAACAAAAAAAGGCTCGGGAAGATAGTTGTCTGTGTACACGACAAACAGGTCAGAAGCCGGCCTGTACCGCCATTGGAACCGGGTATTCAGGTTTATATTCTTCATCTGTTCGTTATATTGCATAAACCCGGTGAAAAATAGTTTATTCGTCATGGTTACATCCAGCCTGGGGCCGACAAGCCAGAAATCATTTTTTCCCCAGGGCAGCGGCAGGTCCAGCTTATCATAGTTGGCGCTGAGCGCAATACTTACATAAGGTTGAAAGCGATACCCCAGTTCTCCGCCTATCCGAAGCCTTTTTCCATTCGCGAAGTATCCCCATACTGCGCGCTGAGCGCATAAGTAAACAGGCTCTGGGGCTTAGACGCATAATCTAATCCAACAGCGTTCCAGGAATGCTCGCTAAAAGCGGCAAGACTGTCCATGCCAATATTTACCGGGTTAAACGGCTTCAGCAGCTTGATAAATGTGTTGGAACTCCAGATAGTCAGCGTGTTGATGTTCCGGAAAACCAATCCATACGAGACCATCAATTCATTATCTGTGCGCCGCATCTTCTCGTCGAAGATATTGGTCGATGTTAGTTTTGGACCATGACTCAGCAATGGGCCTCTCTTCGGAAAGAAAAGCTGCGTGATCTCGGGCATCAGCTTAATGTAGCCGGTCCGCGGCGTATAGCCTGCTTCCGCAGTATAATTGCTACCGACATATTCATGCTGCCAACCTATATTCCATTTACGGCTTACATACCTCAGGTTGGCGGCATGCGTCCAGTCATGACCGCTCTTACCTGGACTAAAAGATTTTAGCGCTATGGCTTTTCCTGTCCAGAAATTATTGGAAGAAGCCAGGTTGTATTCAAGGCCCAGGTTTCGGTTATAACGGGAATATATAGGCGCATCTTGGTTGCGATCTGCCGGATTATAACCG
Organism: Chitinophagaceae bacterium; assembly: GCA_016786785.1. Classification (GTDB taxonomy): domain Bacteria; phylum Bacteroidota; class Bacteroidia; order Chitinophagales; family Chitinophagaceae; genus Flavitalea. The sequence goes on along the minus strand of JAEUVR010000384.1, from coordinate 11,346 downwards.
AGCGATTCTTTGTTAACCAATAGGAACCCCAGGTTGGAGCGGGTAAATATCCTTCGTTGCAGAGCGGCCACGGTAAAGTTCTGGGCGGGCAAGGAGCTGGCAGCCTGTTTGCCTGTCTGCATATTCATGAAGCCCAGCCGCCAGTCTTTATTCAGCTTCCCGCTCAACCGCGCGCCGAACTGGATAGGCGCATCCAGGCCTATGCGCCGGGAAAAGAACGGGCGTATGTTTGCATAACCGAAATTGGTGAACTGGTCTCCGTTTTCAATAAAGAACTGTCTTTTTTCAGGGAAGAAGAGTTCGAAACGATCCAGGTTGGTGACTTGTTTGTCTACGTCCACCTGCGAGAAATCAGGGTTTACGGTAAGGTCCAGGTTAAGCGAAGAAGTGACGGCGATCTTTGCGTCCAGCCCAATATCCTTTGGCCATTTTGCAGGTTGCTTCGTCGAATAGTCTTTATTGACGCCGCCAAGCAGGTAAGGTATCAGCGAGATATTGGGGCCGGGGTCGGGCGGGGGAGCATCCCATATCAGCGCGCCGGTATAAGCCAGCGATGCAGAAGGGAATTGCCGGGGCACCGGCGCCCAGCTGCTTTTCTCCGAGGTCTTGAGATCGTTTCTCCCGAAGTTGACGCCCCATTTGGTAATGCCCTTTTTGTAACGGATAGACTTGAACGGGATCATTGCTTCAAAGACCCATTTGTCGTCATCGTTCTTCACCACGGAATACCATTTGTTATCCCAGCTGAGGTCTACCTTACCGCCATCATACATCAGCCCGTCCCACTGCGCCCCCGCCGCATTGGCGCCGAAAGAGAAACCGTTGGTCTGGTCGTCGAAGGGATCCATAAACAGCAGGAAATTATCGTTCTTGAGAAAAGCAAAATCACGGCGCAGCGATTCAACCATATAGGGTCCCGGCGCCCCGTTATAATTTATTGCCAGTAGATAAATATGCTGTTGATCGTAGGTCATGCGCACTTCGGTGCGTACCCTCGCAAAGCCGGTATCCATGGGCAGGATCATATAGAAGTCTGTGGCCTTGTCGGCATCCTTCCAGGCGGGATCATCCGCCCTGCCGTCTATTTTTACGGGAGACGAGGCTTTGCGGATATGCAATTGATAGGCGTCGTTCTTTTTCTGTGCTGTAAGCTGTAAACACAACAGGCAAAGGAATACAAATCCGGGAAGTATGCGCACGATAGATCGGTTCGGGTTTTACGCAACAAGATATAAAAAGAATGTTGGTATCGGCGGATTTTTAATTTTTGGCAACGGCTTAGTCTCAGCTTTAATGCTTTATGGGGCTGCGGATAAAAGTTCTCATGAGTCGATACCTGATTTTTTAGACTAAATAAAGACAAGCTGGTTCCTGTCATCTTTCGTAATTTTATCCGCGGGCGGTTACAACCCGGCACGGAGGTATTGAGAATGGGCATGCCGGGTCATTGCTTTCAGACTCGGACGGTTACAACCCGGGCACGGAAGCATTGAGGATCGCGATTAAGAATATCGCAAACAAGCATTGCTATAATTAAAACCAATGATACTTTGGACCATACAAAGCGAAGCCTGGTATGCCGAACTATTGCAAAAAGGAATTATTCATGGAACAAGAAAGCATGCCATGCGGGATGGGAAGTTTAGCTTGTTCGCTTATCACTGGCTGATGGATAAGATGGAGGAGAGCATTGGTCGGCGACCCTTCCGGGCATGCTATCCTGTCTGGGCCTGGTATCAGCACATGGATAGTAAAAGACGAAAGCCGGATCTGCGAAGAGCGGGATTTTTAACCAGGGGTACGAAAGGCGTTCGGGTAGAGATCAACAAAGACGATAAGGATGTTTTATTGTCGGATTTTATCCTTTGGCATTTCCCTTTCAGCTATCGTCGTTTTATCGGGCAAAATGAAGGAGAGAGCATGGCTTTTGAAAAAATGTTGGAAGATAATGGCCTTGATACAAAAAAATTAGAAGAGCTGCCCAAAGACATACAGAACGTTATTATTAAAAGTTGGGACAGAACGCTTGATATGGATTTTAGCGATCCCTATCATACCAGCCCCAAAGCATCCAAATCTATACAAGCTACTTTTTGGACCTTGTCGGTGGATGAAATTGTAAGGGTAGATAAATTTATATCGAGATGAGAAGAAAAAAGCTACGGCCCTTTTTAAATACATGCTTATGTACAGATGTTTTTTAGCGCCCCTATGGTTGATCTTGTTGGCCTCCTGCGCCGGCGATAAAGGAAAAAAAGGAGCGGATGCGATAAATGCCGACAGTCTTCTACGCAATATATCCATTCTCTCTTCAGACTCCTTCCTCGGCCGCATGCCTTTTACGCCCGGTGAAAAAATGACGGTGGATTTTCTTGAGCGCGCGTTTAGATCCGTGGGACTGGCGCCGGGAAACGGCAATAGCTTTGTCCAGGAGGTTCCGATGGTAAGCATCGTCTCCACAGCCGATTCTTCCATGCGGGTGAAAACGCCCAAAGGCAGTTTCTTTCTGCAGGCTCCGGGGGACTATGTGATATGGACAGACAAAACAGATGCGCATATCGATCTTGATAATACGCCAGTCGTCTTTGCCGGATACGGCGTTGTGGCCCCCGAATATGGTTGGAATGATTATGAAGGCATTGATATGAAAGGAAAACTGGCGCTGGTAATGGTGAACGATCCCGGCTTCTGGAATAATGATACGACGCTTTTCAAAGGCAGAACGATGACCTATTATGGACGGTGGACCTACAAGTTTGAAGAGGCGGCCAGGCAGGGCGCTAAAGGTTGCCTCGTTATTCATAGAACATCGGCGGCTGGCTACCCTTTTTCAGTGGTGCAGAACGGGTTTAATTCCGCCAGGTTACAATTGGATAACCGGGGAAAGCAGACCAGCAACTGCGATGCGATCGGATGGGTCAGGGACTCGACGGCGGAGCGATTGTTTGCTGCGGCGGGCCTGGATGCTACGCTGTTTGAGAAAGCCAACCATCGCGGGTTCAGAGCCGTTCCGCTAAACATAGGTTTTTCTACCTCTATGAGCGTTCAAACTACGTATGATAAATCAATGAATGTGATAGGTAGGATAGAAGGATCTAAAAGGCCTGATGAAGCGATCATTTATACGGCCCACTGGGATCACCTGGGCATAGGCGCCCCGGATGAAAAAGGAGATTCGATTTATAATGGCGCGCTGGACAATGCATCGGGGGCTGCCGGACTGATCGAGTTGGCTAGAGCTTTTAACAGCCTGCAGCCAAAACCCGAACGGACCATTGTATTTCTTGCGGTGACCGGCGAGGAACAGGGATTGCTCGGGTCTGAGTATTATACGACAAATCCGGTTTATCCACCGGAAAAAACAGTTGCGGAGATCAATATCGATGTGTTGAATAATTTTGGCGCAACCAGGGATGCCGTAGTAGTGGGCCTGGGTCAATCGGAACTTGATGATTACTTAAAAGAAGAAGTGGAAAAGGAGGGAGGATATATTGTAGCTGAGCCTTCTCCGGAAGCCGGGGGCTATTTCCGGTCGGATCATTTCAATTTTGCGAAGGCGGGCATACCCGCTTTATATGCGGGAAGCGGTATTGATCTTATCGGCAAAGGGAAAACAGAGGGGCAGCGATTGAAAGATGAATTTATTGCAAAACATTATCATCGCCCTTCTGATGAATTAACAGGCGACTGGAATATGCAAGGAGCTGTGCATGATCTTGGCAGGTTATTTAAAGTAGGCAGACGCCTGGCTTTCGAGGCCAGATGGCCAGCCTGGAAGGATGGCTCCGAATTTAAAGCGATCAGGGAAAAGCAGCGGGCAGGGCGCTGAGGAGAACCTTGCTGCCCGGAAACGCTTGAGAAAATCATATGTTTGCCTATGGCGACTTACGCAACCTTCGCTATGTTTCGTATAGAGCAAGAAGCGCAATTATTAATAGCGCTCCTTGTCGAAAATGATATTCCTTACCTAATTGAAGAGGATCAGCATATGATCGATCCGCTAATTATAGGCGAACTGAATAACGCTGCGGTGTCGGTTAAGATTCCCATTAATTATTTTAACAAGGCTAATCGCTTGACTGGGCAAGTTACTGGCGGACAGAGCGGGCATGTTCCACAAAGGATTCGGAACAGTTGGATAATTATAGGCTATTTGTCTGTTTTAATGCCTTTTGCCGGCGCTTTTTGCGGATTGTCCATTATCTCCTCATTTGCGCGATCCCGTAATGGTAGAAAGGTAAGGACTTATGATGCTTATAGCAACCGACATGGATTAATCATTATGATTGCGGGCATACTTTCTTCAGTCGTTTTTCTTGGTTATAGCATAATACGTCGCTTGCAAATAACTTCCTGAGGGACGGCATCTTCTGAGTATGGCATATTTTGTATGGGGTTGAAATTTCCATCGATCGATCTGCGTGCAGCAAGGAAGATGCTCAGAGGCAAACAAGTTCAAGCGCCTGTTTGCCTTTGAGCATCGGTTTTCTATATGAAAATTGTATGTTAATGGAAATGAATCAGCCTTAATTATTGGCTTTTGCCGTTTCAGGCATATCCCTGTATTGTTTAATAAGATCATGAGATTCTTTCAACGCTGATTTCTGCTTAACGATCATCCGACGAACCTCCATATCTGCTGTGGCGTCGGATCCCAATGCATCCTGATAGGCTTTCTGCGCTGCGTCTTCTCCATATTCGCAGGCTGCCAGCATAGCATGGCGATCCTTCCCCGTGAAACTGGCTTTCAATCCCATCCACGCGCGATAGATCTTTCCGGAAGAGGTGGAGTCTTCCATATCCGGATCGCCCCCTCTTTTTCGCACTTCCATTGCCAGCTCGGTTTTATACTGACCACTCTCCCCAATCATCCGATTAAAAACATTTTTAAGGTCGATATCAATTCCTTCGGTTTCTTTTATAGCTTTTTCGTAGCCGAGAATACGATCGTTGTTAATGCGAATCAAATCGTTCAAGATCGTTATCAATTCTTCAGTGCTGTGTCGCATAACTTATGTTTTAAGATGATAAATATTTATTACGTCAAAAAATAGCGCCAGAAAATAAGTTTCCCTTCAAATATTTGTTCAATAGAAATCAGGGTTTCTAATAACTGATCATTCGGCCTGGTAATGATAAAAATTGTAGAAGATTATACGCGTTATTTTTAGGACGCGCGTGGATCTTTCCGGCATAAAAATTAGATGATCTTATCCAATGGCTGCGGACTGTCAGTCAGGCCCGGCCATGTGGGAATATTTTTATTGTATACATTTTAATTTTACTGTTATGCCCAGGTATTCAAAAGCTGCCGGTAAGTCAGTGGAAAGCGCCATGCGTCGAAAGAAAAAAGGAACATTAAAATCCGGAAGCGGCGCTGCTGTGAGAAGCAGGAAACAAGCTATTGCTATAGGCCTGTCAGAAGCAAGGGAGAAAGGGGCCAAAATGCCGCCTCCGCCTAAAAAAAACGCATCAGGCGCAAAGAAGCGCGCTTCCAAAAAATCAGCGACGAAGAAATCGATGCCTAAGAGATCCACTGCAAAGAAATCCGCTTCAAAAAGACCGGTTGCAAAAAAAGCTCCGGCGAGAAAATCAACTTCAAGTAGATCAGCTTCAAGGAAGGCATCGTAAAAAATCAGTTTCGAAAAAACCGACGTCAAAGAAGCCAGGCGGAAAAAGAGGATCCCGGAGCGAATAGGTAAACGAGGGTATGCTTTTGTTCCTGGATGATCCGAAGCCACACCCCATTAATCCCCTTTTGAGCGCCGAATGTGAGAAGGCATATCATTACCCATTGATAATCTCCCCCCCGTTGGGATGAAGGAATTGCCCCGTCATATAGCTGGAATCATTGCAGGCGAGAAAAAGATAGCTGGGCGCGATCTCTACCGGCTGGGCCGCCCTTTGTAAGGGCGCATCGCTGCCGTGTTGCGCTGTTTTTTTGGCCTTGAAGCTAGAGGGGATCAAGGGCGTCCATACAGGGCCAGGCGCCACGCCGTTCACCCGTATTCCTTTTTTTACCAGGTTGGCAGAAAGGCTCCTGGTAAAAGAAACAATAGCCCCCTTTGTAGAGGAATAATCTATCAGGGCGGCGCTGCCGCGATATGCGGTTACAGAGGATGAGTTAATGATGCAACTTCCTTTTTTCATATACAGAAGAGCCGTGCGCGTGACCCAGAAAAAAGAAAAGATATTTGTATGGAAGGTTTTTGTAAGCTCCCTTGTAGTCAGCGCCGTTATGCTTTTGTTTTCATACTGTACGGCTATATTGTTCACCAGGATATCAATCCTGTCGAATTGTTGAATCGTCTTTTTTACGACCATCAAACAATGATTCTCCCTGGATAGATCGCCTTTGATGAGCAGGCATTTTCTGCCATAGGTCGCTTCTATTATTTTTTTTGTTTCCCTCGCGTCTCCGGTTTCATTCAGATAGGCAATAGCAATATCAGCCCCTTCTTTTGCGAATAGTATGGCTGTAGCTTTCCCAATGCCGCTATCGCCGCCGGTGATGAGCGCCGTTTTGTTTTTTAGTTTGCCCGCGCCTTTTATTTCTGGATAATCAAAGACGGGTCTCGGATCCATTTTCTGTTCTGCGCCAGGTCTTTGCTGACGTTGCGGTCGTCGAAGTTGTTTTTTTGCGCCTCCTTTTTGCATATCATATTTTTTGAATAAATATTTCCGGTCATCATTGACCAATTAATCGCTATGCGTCGGGCTTAAATGGGGACTATGGCTATTTTTTGTATCTGTCTTAATAACCGGCTGATACATAACTAAGCCAGCAGATTTTGTCTTCCCTATATCCTTTTATTTATGTATAAGGTCTAATACATAATCAGGCCGCGCGCTTTGAGGGTTATTATTTCTAGGGCTTAGCGCTTTGTTTCAGCAACGAATACTTTAACATATGCTAAAGTCATACCGTGGGGGTAGATCGCCGGGATATGCCCTTTTTTGTTGCCAGAAACTGCCTGGCGACCTTTACGCCTGGGCCGGCAGATCAAATGGAGAACTATAGGGGAATATTTTCCAATTGGTCGGCATCGGCTAAAATGCTTGCTAACGTCCGATGGACTATAGGGGAATATTTTTCCCCGGGAGTGAAGCGTTCCGGTATTGTTCGATTAAGAGAGGTATATGGTCTCTTCCTTGGTTCCTGGACTGCCATTTTCAATTCAGCCATTATTGCTTATTGCAAAATGTTTATCGCACCAGTACAGTTGTGCCCTTTCGCCGGTGGAGGGTTCCGTCAAGGCCGATCCCTTCCAGCGCCCAGACGACCGTTTGAGTCGGTTGGGGTATGCCATTTATGGTTCCATCCCAGCCAGGCTGGTCGGTTTTTACATCAAACAACAGCTTCCCCCAACGATTGTATATCCTGAAATATCGGAGTTGCTTGACTCCCATTAATACGGGACGCAAAAAATCATTGCGGCCATCGCCGTTCGGCGTAAATGCATTGGGTACATGCATATCCACTTTTGTCACTGTTTTTACCATTACGGTATCCACGGTCAGGCAGTTGCCCCTTGTCCTGATTTCTACGGTGTACTGCTGGTCCGATTTTCCTATAAACTCCGGAGTATAGCTGGTTTGGGTATTTAGCCAGGTCCCTGGACTCCACAAAATATTATCGCCGAACTGTCTTGCTTTTAGTCCTAATGGATGATCGATCACGGCATATTCCATCGGGTATCTTATGCCAGACCTGGGCTCGTCAATGATAACTTCCTGTTTGTTTGTCGCGATGATGCACCCGTCGCTATTCTCTAACAGGGCATGATAAACGCCGGTTTTAGGAACCCTGTATTCCGTTCGGTTGGCAAGGCTGATGATTTCATTATTCCTTAACCATTGAATATGCCGCATGGGCTGAACGTTTAACAACGCGCTATCTTCGCTATCGGAGCAGTATCGGTCGCTCCCCTGCAATTGTATGGTATTATCGATAAAGGAAGCTTTTACTACTACCGTATCTTCTGCCGCGCATCCCCCGCCATTGCTTGAAGTGGTAAGGATATAAGCGGTTGTTTGTGCGGGAGTCGCAAAGGGATTGGCTATATGAGAGTTGGATAGCCCCTCTTTCGGGTTCCAACTGTACGATAATCCGGGTTTGGGGATGGTCCCCAGCGCCACCGGGTCGCCGTTGCAGGAAAGCATATCCGGCCCGGCATATGACAGGATAGTAAGCGTATCTGATAACCTGGCGTAAAAAGTGTCTATGCAGCCATAACCATCGTATGGGGTTACTTTTACCGCGTAAACGGACCCGGCGACAGGGGCGGGCGTAAATGTGATTGCTTGGTTAGCGCTAAGCTCCTGTTTAAAGTTTTTATCGAACCATGCATATCTTTGATATCCAAAAGGCGCTGTTAAGGTTACGGCGCTGTCGCCGGGGCAAAATGTAGAACCCGTGAACTCGTTGCTACATTCGGAATTGACGTCGATATAAGCATATCCAAAATGTCTTCTGAATGTACAATCGGCCGTTTTGAAAAACAGCCTGATGGTTTTTCCGGCATGCCCGTTTAGATTAATAGATACGGCAGACCAATCCTTACACCATATCGGCGCATTGCTGCTGATTTTTCTTGATTGATAAAATCCCGGCAATATGGTGCCGTAAGGTATAAAGGTGAACGAGGAACAATGTATGGTCTTGTTGTCCGTCACGTTCGTAACCTCAATCTCCAGCCTTGGCTGTTCATATATTTCGTGATTAGGATCTTCAAATACCACGGCATAGTGGTATATAAGCGAATATACATTTTGGTTAGCAGGAATGGTAAACTCGTACGACAACCCTTCTGCTTCGGTTCCCCCCATGTCATTTCCCAGCCTTACCGAATATCCGCTACCGTTAGGACAGTTCACCGGGAAATCTCCATATTCATCCATAAGAGGAGTAGCGCTTCTTGGATATATGGTATGTTGGCCCGGAACAGGCCCGTTAGCGTTGTATAAATACATCTGGTTTTGGCCGTTTACGTGGCCTACCGTGCCTGTATAGCAGGTCCATCCGTTAAAATTCCCTTTTTCAAAATCGATGTTAGAGGGACAAACCTGCGCATTGGAACTGAAGAAAACCAAACCGGCTCCTGTAAATAATAGTTGTATTACGGCATGGTAAAACTGCATATTATCTATATCGAGGGTTAAAAGAGCGTTGCTATCCAGTTTCTATAAATTTAACGCAATTAATTGGCCTGGCATGAAGACAGAGGCCCTGCTTTTTTTATCCTGTATTATCCCGGCTCCATATGATAGGATTGAGCTGAACCTGTTGATCAGCAGATTTTTAGATCCTGCTTTGAGGCTTCGTTCGCGTGTTATGATCTGAAACAGAATCCATGATGGTCGGTTTTTATATTGATCGCTTATAATAGTCTGTAAATAAGCCTGCTGAAACCCATTGATCGGCCGGTTTTAGTCCTGCCCGCGGATTTCCTCATTATCCGGGCGCGTTATATATCGAAGCGAGATCCATTGATAGACAGGTTTTTAGTTGTTGTATGTAGCCGGCAGGGGGCAAAGGCAAGGGATTTATTTAATGCTCATTTTGATGACTTTTTACAAGTTTCTTCGATATAGTTAAGGGCTTATTGTTCAAGCTTATATTGAAAATCCTGTCAGGGTAGCGGTGGGTAGTTTAATAGCAGGTCGCTAATCTGAAATGATCATTTATTAAAAAATTAAAACCAAAAACATGAAATTGCATTTTCTTAGCGCAGCTTTTTTATTATTGTTCTTAAGCTGCTCAAAATCGTCGGGCGATGACGCGGATACCTGCGAGGATTTGAATACTACCAAGGTGACTTTTTCCAACACAACCAGCGGGGCCATGAAGGTTGTGCTGTCGGCAACCATAACGCCGCAGTATGAGCCGATCAGCCCGATTTTTAGCATTGATCTTGCGCCGGGACAAAAAGTAGTTAAGGAATTTAATGCGGGCAGGTATATTGCTACCTGGTACGAAGGGTGCCCCTCCGCCTGTAACCGGATAGGCAATCTTTTCAGGGATTTTAATCAATGCGGGGAATATGAAGAAAAGCAATAACCAGCAATAGCGCTTGCCGGCCCGGAAGATCGGGAAGCCCATAGAACTTTGGCGCTATGGGCTTTTTTATTTGATGGCCAACTGAAGCGCAGGAAAGTTTCGAATTTGCAGCATCCATCTTTATGGCAGTTTTCCAGGCTATGTAGCGGGGCTGGCGATTGATCCCTCGCTAAGAGCGTTCAATATTTAATGATATAGTTCAGCGTTAAAAAAGGCTGCATATTATTGTGCGCTTGTCCCCCTCCTTGTGAAGAGATGGTATGGCTATGGCTGCCGCCGCTTTTAATACTGATACCGGTAGTAGAAGCGCCGATAGAAGAGGGATAGCTTTGAGAAGAATTGGAACTGCCTGATACGTCATGGTCAATATAATTGCCGGTTCCGCTTGCCATACTGGTTAACGAATGTGAATGGCCCGGATCTGTTATGCTGTGAGTATGCGCGCCAGAGGAATTTGTACTGCCGTCATGGTTGTGGGAAGGGATCTGATCCACCGTGAGCGTATGCGTTTCAGCCCCGCCTGCGGCTGCCAACGCGCGGTTGCTAAGTCCTGTTCCCGCGCCGGCGCCTATTGCCGTCCTTCCTCTTAGGTCCGGCAGATTAAAGGTAGTGGAGCCATTGCCTGCGCCATAACTTGTTCCTATTGCAGCAAACAAACCGGCGTAACTGGCGCGGCTTACCGCCTGCCCATTGCAAAGCAGGTAGCCTTCCGGGGCAACGCTGCCGGCAAACGCCTGAATCACGCCGGCAGGCGTTAAAGAGATCTCGTTCAAAGTAGCAATTTTTACCCAGTCGGGCGCGCCCGGAGCGCCGGCATTAAAATAAAATCCGGGCGTGTTATTCGTTTGATAAATCAGCAGCCCCGTTGCGGGATTGCTGATATGGTTCCGCTCCGATAGCGTAAGCCTGGGCGTCAGTAATCCGTTATTTGTGCCGGCGATATGAAGCGCTGCCGATGGGTCGGGGTCGGTAGTGCCTATGCCTACCTGGGCCTGCAATTGAGCGGTATAAAGATATAGGCCTATGATAAGAAATATGTTCTTCATAAAGGTATTTGGGTTGTGCGGATGGTTATTGTTTTATGATTTTGAAATGGCGAACCTGATTGTCGACGGTTTGAACGTTTAGGTAATAAACAGCCCCCGGCAGGCTGCTGATATCGTATTCCTGCAGAGGGCTCTTCCATGCGCGAACCAGCCTGCCATGGGCGTCAAATAATTGCAGCGACTTTATCTCATTCCCGCCTGTCAGGGCCGGCCTTAAAATGAAGCTATGTTGCGCCGGGT
>JAEUVR010000067.1 GCA_016786785.1 Chitinophagaceae bacterium | reverse complement strand
GCGGATCAGGCGGAGACGATCATGGATATGGTCGAGAAAGGCGGGGCTCAGATGGTGTATCATATCATGAGCGAGGAAGATGTAAAATATATCATGCAATATCCTTTCGCAATGTTCGGAGCGGATGCAGGCGTACCGACTTACGGAGTAGGGGCGCCTCATCCCCGCGGTTATGGAACCAATGCGCGCGTGTTGGGCAGGTATGTAAGAGAGATGAATGTGATCAGCCTGGAAGAAGCTGTTAGAAGAATGACTTCTCTGGCTGCTTCCCGATTTGGACTTACGGACAGGGGATCGATTAAAGAAGGAATGGCGGCAGATATTGTAATATTTGACGAACATGCCGTCGCGGATAACGCTACCTATCAGAACCCTCATGCTTATTCGTCCGGGTTTGAATATGTGATCGTGAACGGAAAAATTTCTATTCAGGAGGGAAAGGCTTCGAACGACCGCTATGGGAAAAGCCTGAAGAAGTTAAACTGATGGCGGGCTGGAGATTTGGATAGCTTCGTTTTCTTCCATGTTTTTCCCTTTGTTATGATCGTTTCCACAGTTGTTCAAATGCAGCGGTAGCGAAAAAATGCGCTTGTTTTCCAATCCTTCTTGATTCGAGTAGTCCCTTTTCTACAAGTTCATTCAGGTCGCTTCTGGCAGTTTGGTTACTTATGCTCATTCGGTTTTGTACTTGTGCTACCGTAAAGCTTTGGTTTTGGTCGAGCAGCAGATCATTAATCAACATAATTTGTCGTTCATTGAATGACGAGTTTTTCAGCAGGGAGATAGCGCGTTTTTTTTCTTCATTTTTCTTTTCAATATACAAGCGAAGATCGCTAAGCGCTTTCTGAATGCATTTCAAATTATAAAGCAAAAAATAGGTTAGATCATTGTCATCAAGCTCGGTGTGTAAATATGCTTGTGCGTATTGCGCTTTGCTGCTGAGCATAATTCTTGAAACCGACATATATTCAATAAGCCAATAGTTCTTTTTTATGAGATACCAGTAAAATAATGTTCTTGCCGTACGCCCATTGCCATCAGAGAATGGATGGATATAACCGATAAGGAAATGAATAACTATTGCTTTTGAGATCGGATGAATAAAGAATACCCCTTTATCTTCGTCGTTAGCAAAGGAGCAGAAGTCCCTCATCAGTGGATCAAGTTGTACATAGGATGGGGGGGTATATACAATTCTTCCGGTGGCAGCTTCGACAACGTTTATGCCATCATCTTTTCGGAAATTCCCTTCCTCCTCGCCGTTTACTAGCGTTTTTTTTGTCAGGATAGCGTGTAGGGTAAGTATATTTTTTGCGGTAAACTTTTGATCCTTGTTGGCTACTATCCATTTCATGGCTTCGTAGTTGTTTACGATCATTTGCTCTCCTTGATTGCGAGGTTTCCGATTGTTTTCCAACATTTCTCTGGCCACTTTACGCGTGGTAGCTGCGCCTTCCAACTGGCTTGATGCAATGGCTTCTTCCATGAGTGAACTGACGAGGTATTGGTTCTTTTGTTCGGGGGGAATCAGACCGTCGCTGCGCATGTTGCCGCCAAGGTTAAGATCCAGCTCATGAAGACTTTTTAAGACAATGGACGGCGAGTTAATATAGAATTGAAAACCAGAGATTTCTGAAAATCGAATTTTTGTTCGGTTTTGTCGATATATTTTTACTGCATTCCAAATCTTTACGGGATCCAATCCCCATTCCTTGGCGATCCATTTCCATTTTTCCCAATAAGGATAGGATTGATCGTTTTGATCAAGAAAGCTAATAAGTTTGCCGGCTTTTGCCAAGTCGTTTATTATTTCCCTGTATTCCAGAGAGTTATCAAAGAATGGCGGCCGCTCAGGGATTCTCATATTATCTCCTAATTTATGCAAAATTAGGAGATTTTTTCAATTTTACTCCTAAAATGTTAAAAATTAGGAGATACTGTGATTTCCTGGTTTGATTGTCCCAAATGCTTAATGAACCCAGGTATGCCTAACCGCTATATTGCTTAATAGCCGATCAACCCTGGCATGCAAACAAGATCAAAAAGAATCTTATTCTCTCCCTTCAGGAAACATCCCCAGTAATTTGATCAGGCGGGTTTTGATCGGCGTATATTTTTCGTCATCGACTAAGTTTACTCTCTCTGAAGGATCCCAGGATAAGTTGTACAGTTCTACTAAAAGACTGCTGTCTTTACCGGTCATGCGAAGTTTCCAATCGCCATCCTTAACGCCTTCCAGAACGATATTGTGGTAATAAATTGGCTTGTGCGGACGGCTGAATTTTTTTACAGTTAGAAGCTGAAAATGGATTCGCCGTCGAGCGTTTTGTTGGGCAATCCGGCCCCGGCCCATTGCGCTAAAGTCGGCAATATGTCAATATTGGAGATAGGACTGGTCAGTACGGCGTTTTCTAAAGTATGTTTACTCCAATAGATGATGAAGGGCACCCGGTGGCCTCCTTCATAAGAAGTTCCTTTGGATCCTTTGAATATACCGGCGGCGCCTACATGGTATGGCTTTGAGAAGCCGTCTTCATACATGCGGCGGGGCGCGTTGATCCATGGGCCGTTATCGCTTGTAAAAATGAAAATGGTATTATCCGCCTCGCCTTTTTTTACCACTGTTTTCCATATTTCTGCAAGCCCGCGATCTAAGTCTTCAATTACATCTCCCAGGGCTCCCGCCGCCGAAGATTTAGGTCGTTGAGCCATTGCGCCAAAGGCAACAGGCAGATGTGGCATATTGTGCGCCAGGTATAGAAAGAAAGGTTTGCCATTATCAATGCTCTTGCCGATAAAATCAATCGATTCCTTTGTATAGCGTTTGTTTAAGATGCTGTCATGAGGAGAGACAATCTCCGGCGTGGCATTTCGGAAAATCTTGATAACCGTATCCGATTTTACATAGGGCATCCGGTAATCATGGCTATACATCATGCCATAAAAAAAGTCGAACCCCTGGTTGTTGGGTAAGCCTGCGCCATAATCGCCGACATGCCATTTGCCGACTGCGCCGGTTTGGTATCCGGCGGTACGGAGCATTTCTGCAATGGTGATCTCATCGTCAGGCATAGCGATTTTACTGCCGGGGCCTATCACATAGGTAATGCCGGAGCGGGTGCAATACCTTCCTGTTAACAGCGAAGCCCTCGAGGGCGAGCAGGTTGGCGAAGTCGTGACGAAATTCGTTGCCATAACCCCTTTTCGTGCCATTGCGTCCAGGAAAGGAGCGCTGATCAGCGGATTGCCATAACAACCGATATCGCTGTATCCCATATCGTCTGCCAATACCAAAATAATATTTGGCTTTTTCTGCGCATGGATAGCGGTAAACAGAACGCATGCAAATAGTAATACCGCCCATTTCTTCTTAGTGTTCATTTGCATGCTCATCATTGCTTAGATAGATCGTGTAGCTTTGGATAAATAGCCAGCCTGGGTTATCAGGCTGGCCTTAAAATACAGGTAAATATAGCGCAAATTCAAAATTCTCCGCCTTAGGCGCAAGAAGCCAACCGAAGGCTGCAATGCTACTTTTTACCTGTTATAATTCAGCATCCAGGTATTGCCATATTTATCCGTTAGTTCGCCAAACAGCGCGTTCCAAAAGGTGTTTTCCAAAGGATGCGTTTGCTTGCCGCCTTCAGAAAGCTTTTTGTAACGGGCTCTGGCTTCTTTTTCAGTTGCGCAGTTAAGCGCAAGCGATATAGCGTTTCCTTTTAACAACCCTTTCTCGCCAACCATATCAGAACCCGTCAATACAAAACCCTTATTTGCCAGTACGGCATGCAGGATGCAGTCTTTCATTTTTACAGGCATTCTTTCTGACAAAGGCGATTCGCCAATGGTCTGAAAGCGAAGTTTGCCGCCCAGGCATTTTTTATAGAAGGTCATTGCTTCGCGACAGTTTCCATTAAACGTAAGGTATGAGTGTATGGTCATTGTTTTCTTGGTTTACTCAATCATATTACCCCGGAAACTTGCTCATATCCATATAAAAAACTTCCCAGAGATGCCCGTCAGGATCTTCAAAGCTTTGTTGCTGCATAAAGCCATAATCTTTTGCTTCATTGGATTCTTTACCGCCGGATTTTAAAGCCTTTTCCATCATTGCGTCTACCTCCTCTTTGCTATCGACAGACAGGGAATTAATGACCGAAGCGCTTTTAAAAGCGTTGCCAATGCCTTTTTGGGTAAACTGGCTGAATTTTGTATGCGTCAGCAGCATCACATAAATTTCCTCTGTTAATACCATGCAGGCGGCGGTTTCATCTGTGAATTGCGGATTGTTGGTAAAGCCGATTGCCGCGTAAAAGTCCATGGATCTTTTTAAATCGTTTACGGGTAGATTGATAAAAATTTTCTTTGACATGATAATAATTTTTACTCTTCTGCAAATGAATTGACTCCACAAAGATGGAGGTTAAGATTGGTATATGAGGGCGGCATTTATGCCAGTTTCACTGGCGGATTGTGCCAGGAAAACCCATTATCTTTAGTATATGAAAAAGGTATCCATATTAGTTCCTGAATCTTCTGTAATGCAGGCTATTGCAGATCCGCAATATTTGTTTACCGCGGTCAATCAGTTTTTAATGTCGGCGGGAAAACCTCCGTTGTTTGATGTGGAACTGGTAGGCGTCAGGAAAGAAGTAAAGCTGAACAATGGGATGTTTTCTGTGCATACAAGCAGGCGGTTAAAAGAAGTAAAGCAGACGGATTTGGTGTTTATTCCGGCTTTATTCGGCGATATGTCGGCGGCTGTTGAAAAAAACAAGGAAGCCGCGCCGTGGATAGTAGAGCAATATAACCAGGGAGCTGAAGTCGCATCTCTTTGCGTGGGCGCTTTTTTGTTGGCCTCAACAGGATTGTTAAATGGGAAAAAATGTTCAACGCATTGGGGGTTTCAAAATGAATTCAGGGAAATGTACCCCGAGGTGGAAGTGGTAGAGGGCAATATCGTAACCGAGGAGAAAAGGCTTTACTCCAGCGGCGGCGCAAACTCCTATTGGAATCTACTGTTGTACCTGGTGGAAAAATATACCAACAGGGAAACCGCTATCCTGGCGTCAAAATATTTTGCTATTGATATTGACCGGGACAGCCAGGCAGCTTTTGCCATGTTTAAGGGACAGAAAGATCATAACGATAAAGAGATATTAAAGGCCCAGGAATACATTGAAAAGAATATTCATGAAAAAATCTCAACAGACGAGCTGGCAAAAATAACGGCTACGGGCCGTCGTACATTTGAAAGAAGGTTTAAGCAGGCAACCAATAATTCTGTGCTGGAATATATCCATAGGATTAAAATAGAAACGGCAAAAAGGCAGTTTGAAACCAGCCGGAAAAATATTAATGAGGTGATGTATGAAGTGGGGTATACGGATACCAAAGCGTTCCGCGACCTGTTTAAAAAGCTGACCGGGCTTACTCCAATTGAATACCGGAACAAATATAATAAGATGAAGATGGGGAAGCATAGGGAACTTTGAGTCGAGGGTGAAATTGTCGAAGGCGCGCCAAGCCATAAGATTCCTGTTGCGTTAAGGCGAAAACATGGACGAAGATTTGATAGGGGATATTTTGAGGCATCCTTAAACCAAAATCGGGTTGGTCGGGTTCTTGCATTCATTCATCTTTAAAAGCGCGTTTTATGAGTACAGAGAATTTACGCAACCAGGAAGCTATTGACAAGATCAAAGAAATGGTCGATAAAATTGATGTCGGCATGATATGCTCCTTTACTTCGGGCAGCGACTATCCGCACGCGGTCCCGATGAGCCGGCAGGAGGTGGATGAAGAAGGTAATATATGGTTTCTTTTTTCCTCGGAAAGCGAGACGCACCGGAACCTTCAGCGGGACAATAGGCTGAGCCTGCTTTATGCGCATGTAGGCGACTATAATTTTCTAAGCGTCAATGGGATATGCGAAATTTCGCAAGACCGGGAGAGGATTGATAAATACTGGAATAAAATGATTGAAGCCTGGTTCGAAAAGGGGAAGGAAGATCCCCGTATCCGCGTACTGAAAGTGATACCGGGCGAAGCGCACTATTGGGATAACAAATCAAATAAGCTGGTTACGTTGGCGAAGATCGCTGCAAGCGCAATTTCTGGCCAGCAACTGGATATCGGAAGAGAGGGCAAGCTGAGCTTATAATAGTATAGCTGTATGGATCTGAAATCTAATGAACCGTTCTGGCTGGTGAAAAATGGCTTGCTGGAAAGCTATCCCTCTCTGAAGAAAGATGCAGTATGCGATGTGTTGGTGGTAGGCGGCGGCATTACGGGAAGCCTGATCGCGCATCAATGTATCCGCGACGGTTATAAAACTATCCTGATAGATAAACGGGAGATCGCCAACGGCAGCTCCTCTGCCACTACCTCCATGCTGCAGTATGAAATTGACGCGCCTTTGTGCGAATTGATAGAAAAGATAGGGGAGAAAGGCGCAATAGCCAGCTACGAAGCCTGTTATAAATCAATCGACCAACTGGGCAGACTGGCCAGGCAGATAAGGTCCAAAGCGGGTTTCCGAAAGAAGAACTCTCTTTACTTTGCGGCTTTAAAAAAAGACGCGAAGGATCTGAAGCGGGAATTTGAGGCGCGGAAAAAGGCCGGTTTTGACGTGGAATGGATGGAAGCGGACGAAATACAGAAGAAATACGATCTGCAAAAAACATATGGAGGAATTATTTCCACACAAGGCGCAAGTGTGGATGCCTATAGGTTGGTGCATGAGATACTGGCGTATAACCAAAGGAAGGGCCTACGGGTATACGACAAAACCAGGCTGGTCGACGTAAAATACGATAGTCGCGTCAACAAGGCAGTATTAGATACAGGATCCATCATCCGGTGCAGGAAAATATTGTATTGTGTAGGTTATGAAAGCGCGTCAATGATCAAGGAAAAGTTCGCTGACCTCATCAGTACATATGCTATTGTGTCCGAAGTGGACCCTGTCGCCAGCCGGAAATACAAAGATGTTCTTATCTGGAATACGGCTGATCCGTATATTTATATGCGTACTACCGATGACGGAAGGATGCTGATCGGCGGCGAAGACGAAGAGTTCCGCAACCCGCAGAGGCGCGACGTCCTGATCGGCAGGAAAGAAAAAAAATTACTTGCCTCTTTTGAAAAGTATTTACCGCATATTCCTTTCCAGCCCGATTTTGCATGGGCGGGCACATTTGGAGAGACCAAAGACGGGCTGCCCTATATAGGCGAGCATAAAAACTTTAAAAATTCCTATTTTGTTTTGGGGTTTGGCGGCAACGGGATCACGTTCTCTGTTACCGGGATGGAGATGGCGTCAAACTGGCTTAAAGGCAAAAAGCATTTGCTGACCCCTTATTTTGCTTTTGGACGGTAATGTTTTTTTCGAAAAGCCTGAGATCCTATTCGGTTGGCGCGGCGGTCTGT
>JAEUVR010000056.1 GCA_016786785.1 Chitinophagaceae bacterium | reverse complement strand
ATTATCTATGTGGACAAACCATCTCTCAGACTGGTTCGGGACCGGACCATGCAATAAGCGGCAGATCGGTATAGAGAGAAGTTATTCGGGGTGGACAATTGCCTTCCCGCGTTGGTTCAGGACCGCGCTTCCAACGGGTGGCGGGTCAGCAGTGATAAGGGTTGTCTGAGCGAGCAAATCATCTTTAGGGTTAGTTCAGACCGATTTTAAGACCGCCCCTTCAACATGCAAGCAAATTAACGACAGTTGATCATCTGAGTAGAAAAATCGTCCCCGGTTTCAGAAAAGGTTAATTCAGGTCAGCGCTCCCAACAGCAGGCAGATCAGTACAATGACCGGGGCATAGATACGGGTGAAGGATAAAAGCAGCCAGGAGCTGAGGATTACGGCGATATTCAGTAAGCTGACCGTCTCCAATTCGGTGATAGAAATGTCTTTCATCATATAGAGGGTCGAAGCGATCATGATCCCCACGACAACCGCATTAATACCTTCAAGCGAGCGGTATACAGCGGCATATTTTTTCAGATTATGCCATATAGGAAAAAAGAAAAGAACCAGTAAGGCGCTTGGTAAAAAAATGGCCACGGAACCGATGATACAACCAAGGACCTGCATGGTAGGGCCCCTGTCGCGGTTCGCGATGCCTCCGGTGAATGCGGCAATAGAAAAAACGGGGCCGGGTATCGCCCTTACGATCCCCGCTCCTATATAAAAATCGTCTTTATTGATCATGATCACATTCTGTTCCTTGTCCACGTTCTTTTTCTGCACCACGGGAGTAGTAGGCCGGAGTACAAACTGTTCATACATCATCGGTATCAAGACCTGCCCGCCGCCAAAAACAAGGCTTCCGAAACGATAAGTGTTCTCAAAAAGATTGAACATTCTCCGGCTCTGCCAGTCATTTTTCCTTGACAACTCGCTAAATAGGCCCGCCGCCATAAAAACTGCGGCAAACACCCAGATATTCCCCCATTTTATCTTTTTAGGGCTGATCTCTACCTGCGGGATCCTTTTATGGCTGAAATTGGTAGCCACGCCTCCCAACACGATCAGCGCCGGGAATATCCAGGGCGATTTAAAAAGCAGGTAGGTAGCAACACAGCCCACGACACAGATAACCCGGGTAATGGGATTGTTCACGGCTACCTGGAATGATTTTGCCGAAGCATAGACAAGAAAACCCACCGCCATAGGCTGAACGAACCGGAACAGACTGGTATTCAATGACTTACCATCCAGGTACAGTAAGAGAAAAGAGAAAATGCTCATTAATAAACAAGCCGGGAATATCCATATGAACAGCGTGAGCAGCGCGAGCGGGGCGCCTCCTCTTTTAAAACCGATCAGGGTCAAGACCTGGGTGGAAGATGCGCCGGGCAACAACTGGCAAAATGCGTTGTATTCCATCAATTCTTCTTCAGTCACATCATGGCGGCCATTGACAAAGGTTTTTAACATCATGGCATAATGCCCCTGCGGTCCTCCGAAAGCGGTTATGCTAAATAGAAAAACAGCCTTTAAATAAGGAATATGGCGAAGAAGGATCATGATGGCTTATTCCATTATGATTACAATATATACATAATCGGATTATTATTGGTTCCGATAATATCCATTTTGTTCAATTTCATTACGGACCTTGTCGGGAACCAGGAACCTTATTGATTTTCCTTCTTTGACATTATTACGGATATAGGTAGACGAAATTTCAAGCAGCGGCGCATGAAGAAAAGTTATCCGCGCTTCAGGATAGATATTCACAGGAGCATGAGCAGGTCGCTCATACACATAAACAGGATAACGCGAGAGGATCTGTTGATAATTCTTCCAGGACGGCAGGTTCTGAAAGCTATCGCTTCCCATGATAAGGGCAAACTCATGGGAAGGATATTTTTCGTCTAAGTAGGTAAGCGTATCAATAGTATAAGAGGGTCTAGGTAATCGAAATTCAATATCCGAGACTTTTAAAGCAGGTTCTTCTTCAACAGAGATCTGCGCCATATATAACCGATGGTATTCATTTAAGAGAGATCCTGATTTTTTTAAGGGATTCTGGGGAGAAACCACAAACCAGACCTGTTCGAGCCCGGTATGCTGAACAATGTAATTGGCAATGATCAAATGCCCGTTATGTATTGGATTGAAGGAGCCGAAATAAAGTCCGATCTTCATAAAAACATATTTACGACAATTATTTATTGGTAAATATCTTCTACGAAAATATTATTGGCTTCGCTCAGGCGCAGGCTCAGGCTATAACCTGCTACAGAAATGGAGATCGGGTCGCCTAAGGGAGCAACCTGTTCGATCCGGATGTTTTCTCCGGGCAAACATCCCATTTCCATTAGTTTGATGAACAGGTCATTGTCTTCAAAAGACACGATCCTGACTATTTTGCCCTGCTTTATTTGCGATAGTCTTTTCATATTTCGCAACAAATGTAGCTTTGTATCCATAAATAATCTTACGATTTTTGGAAATGCGTAAACCGGCTGTTTCTCCTGTCATAAAATTTCATTTTTTATTCCCCTTCCAGTTAAAGGACCGGCGGCGTTTAAAACTTTTCACAAAAGAACTATCCATCCGGGAAGAAAAGCCGCTCGGCAGCCTGGACTATATCTTCTGCAGCGATGATTACCTGTATGATATCAATATGCGCTTTCTTCAGCACGACGATCTTACAGACATCATAACATTTGATCTTTCAGAGAGCGAGAACAGTATCGATGGAGAAATCTATATCAGTATAGAACGTGTCAGGGAAAATGCCCGGTTATTTAAAACCGGTTTTACCCAGGAATTGCATCGGGTGATGTTTCACGGCGTATTGCACCTGTTTGGCTATGGAGATAAATCGCCGGCAGAGAAAAAACTGATGAGGAAGAAGGAAGATGAATGCCTGGCTTTATATGATAGATCTTAACTCCGTTCCACGAGTCACAGTTTCGCGTCGAAACAATATTAATAGCCCATTTTTTTCAGCATCTTGGCTTCTTCTATCACTAATTCCAGGTCCATCCCCTCATTTAGTTTGAGCATTTCCTCCTGGTTAAAGCCAGATAGAGTCTTAAAATATTCCAGTCTTTCCGCTATGAACCTGGTTTGAGGTTCTAATGTTTGGATAAGAACACGCTCCCATTCCTTTATTTTCTGGACCATTTTCTGGCAGGTTTCAAACCCGGTGACCTTAAAAAGCGTTGAAAAATACTTTTTAGCGGAGAGCAGGTTCAATTCGCCTGCCGGTGAATCGGGTTTAGGCAGCCTATCTACCCTGATATTGATAAAGTTCCAGGCGAGCTTAAGGTCTTCTTCCTGGTTAAAATCAAAATAACTCGCTGGAATAATTAATTCCAACTGCCAGTTCTTCGAAAAATTCTCCCAATTACACTCCTTATCGAACTGTACCGCGATCCATTCCCTGAAGGTTTCGATATCCAGCCCGAAATAAGGGGCATAATAAGCGGAAGGCTGTTTATCCAGCAAATACCTTCTTAAGGCGATCTGCCATTTCCGCTTTTCTTTGAACCGGATATCCGCTTCCGTGATGTCCGTCTTAGGCGTCCATTTTTTTCTATTCATGCTCTAAAGATATGTTTCTTTACGAAACTGTTATTCGTGGAACAGGAATATGAAATAATTTGCGCTTTCCACATTTCTACGCTTAATCGAACAAATTTATCTTTGCAGCTTATGTTTCCAGAATACGATGTCATTGTTGCCGGCGCGGGACATGCCGGATGTGAAGCGGCTGCAGCTGCGGCAAATCTTGGTTCAAAGGTTTTATTGATCACCATGAATCTTCAAACCCTTGGACAGATGAGCTGTAATCCGGCCATGGGAGGAATTGCCAAGGGCCAGATCGTCAGGGAAATTGACGCCATGGGCGGCTATTCCGGGATCGTAACAGATAAAAGCACGATCCAGTTCAGGATGCTGAACAGGTCAAAGGGTCCCGCTATGTGGAGCCCCAGGGCCCAGAACGACAGAATGTTGTTTGCCTCCACCTGGAGAGAAATGCTGGAACAAACGCCTAATGTAGATTTTTACCAGGATATGGTAAACTCCCTCCTCGTAAAAGACAATACCGTTTACGGAGTAGTAACCAGTCTCGGTCACCAGATCAGGTCAAAAGCGGTTATCCTTACCAGCGGCACTTTCCTGAATGGCGTTATCCATATCGGCGAGAAAAAAATAGGAGGAGGAAGAGTAGCAGAAAAAGCGGCTATAGGCATCACCGAACAATTGGTATCCCTCGGTTTTGAAAGCGACAGGCTTAAAACCGGCACCCCTCCGCGGGTGGATGGCAGAAGCCTCAATTATTCCTTAATGGAAGAACAACCCGGAGACCAGGAGATCGTGGGGTTTTCCTTCCTGGATACGCCCAAACCAGGGAGGCAAAGAAGCTGCTGGATCACTTATACCAACCAGGAAGTACATGAAACCCTGAAAACAGGTTTCGACCGAAGCCCGATGTACACCGGCAGGATCGAAGGGGTTGGACCAAGATATTGCCCCAGCATAGAAGATAAGATCAACCGGTTCGCAGATAAGGAAAGGCACCAGATCTTTGTAGAACCCGAAGGATGGAATACAGTAGAAGTATATGTAAATGGTTTTTCTACTTCTCTCCCCGAAGAAGTCCAGTACGAAGCTATTCGTAAAATACCGGGGTTTGAGAATGTCCGGTTGTTCCGGCCCGGATATGCTATTGAATATGACTATTTTCCCCCAACCCAGTTACAGTACTCCCTCGAAACAAAACAAATAGCCAACCTGTTTTTTGCCGGGCAGATCAATGGCACAACAGGATATGAAGAAGCGGCCTGCCAGGGACTGATGGCCGGCATCAACGCACACCAGAAAATAAGGAATCTGGAACCCCTTATCCTCAAACGAAGCGAAGCGTATATAGGCGTATTGATCGATGACCTGATCAGCAAGGGAACTGACGAACCTTACCGCATGTTTACTTCGAGGGCAGAATTCCGAACATTACTAAGACAGGATAACGCTGATCTCAGGCTTACTGAACTTAGCTATCGCCTGGGACTTGCCTCCCAGGAAAGAATGGAGCGGCTGAAAGAAAAAACACAAAAGGTTGATTCAATTAAAACCATCCTTAGAGGCTTATCCCTCCATCCGGATGATATCAACCCCTATCTTTCATCAAAAAGATCTGCGCCCTTAGAACAGAAGCAAAAGGCCTTACAATTGATTTTAAGGCCTGGGATAGATCTTTCTTCATTGATCAGGGAAGTTCCACAGGTTCATCAATTGTTGCATCAATATCCTGCCGATGCCGTTGAACAGGCCGAGATCCAGATCAAATATGAAACCTATATTGAAAAGGAAAAGGAACTGGTTAAAAAAATGTCGCATCTTGAAGAACTGCGCATTCCTGAAAATTTCGATTATGATCGCATTTCTTCCTTATCCAACGAAGCGCTGCAAAAGTTTAAGAAAATCAAACCTTCCACACTTGGCCAGGCAAGCCGGATCAGCGGCGTCAATCCCAGCGATGTTCAGATCCTGATGGTATTTATGGGGAGATAATAGTTTTTCCCGGGAGCATCGGCAAATGCCTGAGCAATTCATTATATCTTTTCTTAAAACGATTCAACGCCTCCCCGGCAGGATCCTCGCTGATCATTCCCTGCCTTCTCGCGCCTCCTGTTCGTTTTCCCAGAGAAACCATTTTCAACGGCGTTGAACCGTTAAAATAATAGATTCCTCCCCACCGGAGCTCATCCTCAAAAAAGGAATAATTGATCTTTTCATACTCCTCTGAACAAACAAGCTTTCCCCTGTCTACATAATATACTTCGGCAAACTCTATCGAATCAATAATATAGCTGATCTGAAAAATAACGATCCTCCCCCTCTCCTCCGAATAATGCCAATGCTCCAAATAGCTCAGATCCTCCTTTAAAAACTTGGTAAGCCGAAAACTGGTTTGAGAACGAAAGGACAAACTATCCGCCTCGCTGACATATCGGTCAATACCGATTAATCTATTATAACCTGACTGTGCAACCGAAAAATAAGAAAACAGGAGAAAAGGAATAGCGATCAGCGCCCTGGAACCAGTCAACCCCCTATTTGCGCTACAAATCTTCATTTCAGAAATATTTATTTCACGCTTATTCCCAATATACCTGTACAGTCTAAAAGCCTAGCGCTTTTCAACCAACATATTCATTCATGCATCTCCCAAATATACCCCAACCAGTTCCGACCTATAATCCGTGCCGGGCGCTTATCTCGAGCATCCTGTCGATCGGCTTCTTTGCCGCCAGCCTCAGTTCCTCCTCCATCAATATCTCCGGCTGCTCATATTTCATGCACAAATACAATTTTTCAAGGGTATTCAGCTTCATATACGGACAATCATTACAGGCGCAACTATTATTCGGAGGAGCAGGAATAAAGACCTTATCGGGCGATAATTTCTGCATCTGGTGTAAGATACCGGTCTCTGTCGCTACAATGTATTCCTTTCCCTCGTCTTTCTGCGTAAACTTCAGGATACCGGTTGTAGAACCGACGTAGTCGGCTACTTTCAGTATGTGTTCCTCGCATTCGGGGTGCGCCACTATCTTGGCCTGTGGATAACGCACTTTCAACTTCATGATCTTTTCCAAGCTGAAAATTTCATGCACCATGCAAGCCCCATTCCAAAGCAACATATCCCTGCCTGTTTTTTTTATCAGGTAAGCGCCCAGGTTTTTATCCGGCGCAAATATGATCGGTTGGTCCTTGGGTACGCTTTCCACGATATAAGGGGCATTACTGCTTGTACAGATAATATCGCTAAGCGCTTTTATTCCTGCAGAACAATTGATATAGGAGATGACCACATGATTGGGATGTTTGTCCAGAAATTTTTTAAAAAGTTCCGGGGGCGCAGAATCCGCTAAAGAGCAACCGGCGCTCAGATCGGGTAGAACTACTTTTTTTGCCGGATTTAAGATCTTCGCCGTCTCCGCCATGAAATGAACCCCTGCAAACACGATCATGTCCGCGTTCGTCTTCTCCGCTTGCTGCGCCAGTCCCAAGCTATCCCCAATATAGTCTGCCACATCCTGTATATCCCCTTCCTGGTAATAATGCGCCAGCACGACGGCGTTCTTTTCTTTTTTCAACTTTTCAATCTCCTCAAAAATATCCAGCGACGGGTCCACCTCAATGTCCAGGTATCCTTTCTCTCCAATATTTTTTTCAAGGGTTTCTATGTTCATAACTTTTGTAGTATTTAATAATACTTTATTATTTATATAATCTCTTATTACTATTAGGGATGTGAATTCGGGGACAAAATTATTGCGTTGATTTTTGGTAAAGTTACAAAGATGCTTTTATCCACTTCTTTCAACATTTTATTAACGATAGCTATCCTTTTCCTGAGCCGGTTTTGTTTGTTTTCCACGAATGTGGAACAAATAATGCCGGGTATAAATAGTTGCATTTTTTGTTAAAAATTGATGTTAACGGAGCCGGGAAAAATCATGTGTTTTAGACAAGGTTTCCGCCGGCGCCTTATAGCTGTCTTTTTATCATCCATCTCTCCACCAAAACGCGGGTTGATAATGCCGGTTTGTTCACAGGTTTTTTGGTTTTTCAACCTCCATTTGTGAATGTTGTTTCCACAGCCGTTCCACAATAGTTCCTTTTCCGGACAAAAAATTCGTCAGCTACCTGCTTAAGTTATATAAAAATGAGCGCCGAAGCTGTTTTTCCTGGTTTTACACAATTTGTTAATAACCATTTTTAGCCTATTTTTGCCCTCCGCCAAAAATAAAACATCCCGGCGGGCCCTGTTGTTTTCGCGCACAGGATAAAGTACGTAATATTAATACACTATGTCAATTATTCAAACTATTCGAGATAGAGCAGCCTGGATCATTACCGGAGCGATTGCCCTAGCCCTGATTGCTTTTATTGTTCAGGACTCTTTTCATAGCTCGAACTTATTCGGTGGACAGACCACTACCATGGGAACCGTGAATGGAAAAAAGATAGAGGCCGTACAATTTGAAGAAAGATATAAACGCGCGGAAGATCAATACCGTCAGGCGGGTTATCCGTTGAATGATATGATGAGGCAGAACATCAGGGAATCGCTGTGGAATGAATATGTGGATGATGCAATAATGCAGGATAAATACCAGGACCTGGGCATATCGGTTTCGGATGCAGAGCTGAGCGATATATTATATGGAGACAATCCCCCCCAGGATCTCCGGCAGCAGTTTACCGATCCCAATACCGGTCAATATGATGTGAACGCCGCTTATCAGCAGATCCAGGCGCTAAGAAAACAGAAGAACACTCCCATGTATGAGAGCTTTTTCAATCAATACCTGCCGGCGTTAAGAAAAAGCCGCCAAAAGGAAAAATACCTTTCGCTGTTGTCTCATAGCCTGTATATTCCTAAATGGATGGTAGAAAAAGCCAATGCCGACAATACAAAGAAAGCGTCTATTGCTTATGTAATGACGCCCTATTCTACCGTTAGCGATTCGGCGGTAAAAGTTACAGACCAGACCATAGCAGAATATGTAAACCTGCATAAGAATGAATACAAACAGGATGCGTCAAGGAATATTGAATATGTCATGTTTGATGCAAGCCCCACTTCGGAAGATAGCGCCGCTGTCCTGGCCCAGACGGTTGCATTAAAAGAAGAGTTTATCAAGACTGACGACGACCATGCTTTTTTGGTGCGGAATGGTTCGGAAAGCAACTTTACCGATGCGTTTGAAATGAAAAGCGATATTAGAAGCGAGAAAGCAGATTCGATCATTGCCCTTGCAGCCGGACAGGTTCTGGGGCCTTACCAGGAAAATGGCAGTTATGTGATGGCGAAGATGCTGGAAAAAAGGGTTATTCCCGATAGCGTTAAAGTAAGGCATATACTTGTTAAATCCGCTGATCAATCAGGGATCTCTCTTGATGACGCCGCCGCTAAAAAACGAATCGACAGCGTAGTCGACGCTATTCGCAGAGGAGCGAATTTTGATTCGTTGGTGGTTAAAGTCTCCGACGATGCAGGCAGCAAAAACACCGGCGGAGTGTATGAGTTTTCTTCCCGCCAGATGCCTTCCATCAGCAAGGAATTTGCAGAAACAGCTTTTTATGGTAAGGCCGGCGATAAAAAAACAGTCAGGGTCGAGAATCCTGCTTATACCGGGTATCATTATATAGAAGTGTTGCAGCAGAAAAAATTTGAGCCTGCCTATAAAATAGCGATTTTTTCCAAGCCTATATTGCCCAGCGATGAAACCATTAACCGGGAAATGGGCCTTGCTTCACAATTTGCAGG
Organism: Chitinophagaceae bacterium; assembly: GCA_016786785.1. Taxonomy (GTDB): domain Bacteria; phylum Bacteroidota; class Bacteroidia; order Chitinophagales; family Chitinophagaceae; genus Flavitalea. The sequence goes on along the minus strand of JAEUVR010000056.1, from coordinate 15,456 downwards.
GGAAAGCAGGGACAAAAAACAATTTGACGAAAATGTCCGCAAGCACAATTACAATAAGATCGTTGCTTCCGAAATTAAACCGCTCGATGCAATGATCATGGGATTGGGCAGCAGCCGTGAATTGGTAAAATGGGCCTATGATGCAAAACCGGGCGCGGTGGCCGATATTCCCTTCCAGGTCGAAGACAAGTTCGTAGTGCCCGTAGTTACCCAGATTTTTGAAGAAGGCGTAATGTCTCCTCAAAAAGCCCGTCCTTTGGTGGAGAGCATCCTGCTGAACCAGGAAAAAGCAAAACAGATCGCCGCCAAGATCGGGTCGGCCGCTACGCTTGAAGCCGTTGCCCAGGCAACCGGACAAACAGTGGCAAAAGAAGACAGCATTATGTTCAGCTCCTTTTTTATACCCAATGTAGGACAGGAGTATAAGGTGATAGGCGCTGCATTCAATAAGGATTTTCAAAATAAGATCTCTCCGCCGATAACAGGAAACCTGGGCGTATATGTGATCAAAACGGAAGGGATCACCGAGGTTCCCAATGCTAATCTTGCCGATATCGGGCAGCAGCAGCTGGTATTAAAACAAAACAAGATGAGGGCTTTTTCCAATCCCATGCTCATCACCGAGATCCTTAAAAAAACAGTGACCATCAAGGATAATCGCTATAAATTCTTTTAGTCTTCAAAACTTTCCGATAAAAGGCTGTTCTGTGCAATCAGAACGGCCTTTTTTGCTGGTTCAGTTTGCCCAATTATATTATGTCGGGCGAAAGCCAAATCGCAGCCTTTTTTTGCAGGTTCCACGGTTGCCTTATCCCTCGCCGCCAACTTTCTTTTGTACGAGCGGAATAAACGGCCGATCGCTAATTCCCCCCAAGCCGCTTTATACTGACCCCTTTATAGGCTTCGGTAGCGGCGAGAGGCCTGGCCCCGCAGGGAGATAAAACAATGGGCCAATTCTGGGATCGGGGTCTGCTTTATGCCGGTTTTTAAGTCCGGTCTTAACTTTTTACTCCGTTAATATCTGCTAACTTTGCTTTATTATGCCGTCGGGGTATCGGTTATATAGGCGCTAAACGGATAATTGTATCAATAGCAGTTGATAGCTCCTGTAGCGCTTCATTTCGACGTTAATAATTATAGCATTATGTATTATGAGCGAAGAGATCATTAATAAAGTGGCTGCCAGCCCGCTGGTACAATTAGACCTGGAAGAATATTTTCCCAGGAAAGAGATCGCGGTATTTGATCTGAAGCCGCATCTTTTTATGGAGCTGATATTGAAGGAAAAAGATTTTCGCGCTTCCCTGCAGGAATTAGACTGGTCGGTTTACCAGGGCGCTACCGTAGCGGTAACCTGCTCGGCGGATGCAGTAATACCGATGTGGGCCTATATGCTTGTTGGGTCCTACCTGCAGCCGCTGGCCGGGGAAATCATCTACGGCGACCGGAAAGAAGCGGAAAAGCAATTGTTTTTAAAAAACATAGACGGTATAGACGCCGGCTTGTTTGAAGACAAAAGAGTGGTAGTGAAGGGCTGCGGCGATCAGGAAATAGAACCCTTTGCTTACCTGGAGATCACTAAGAAGTTAAGGCCCGTAGCCAAAAGCATTATGTATGGAGAACCCTGCAGCACAGTGCCCATTTATAAAAAGAAATAGGGTTTCCCGAAAACAAACTTTCTCTTCTTTCTTTCAGTAAGCTTTCTCTTCTTTGGATTCGGAAGAAATACCCGCTTTCAGGGATAAATATTCGTTTGGACCATACAATGGCCGTTGAACCTTAGAACCAACCGCGGCGTTTAAAGATCCATAACATTACTGCAGGGATCATCAGGGTGATAAAGACGGTAAGATAAAAACCGGAAGCGGTATGCGCCAACGGGATATTATTGAAGTTCATCCCGAATATACCGACGATAACAGTTGGAGGGGCAAGCAGGCAGGTCACGATGGCCATCACTTTCATCACCTCGTTCATTTTCAGGTTTAGGTTGCTGATATAGAGGTCCTGGATATTCATTAAAATATCGCGGTAGTTTTCGGTAAGCTCATTTGCCTGAACGATATGATCGTAGATATCTTTAAAATATTTTGTGTTGCGATCCTGTAGTAGTTCGCTCTCGCTGCGCAGGATCCCGTTTATCAGATCGCGCACCGGCGTCATATTCCTTTTTAATACGATAAGCTCTTTACGGAGCTGGTTTATTTTTGCAAGAGAGCGCTTGTTGCTATGCCTGATCACTTCTTCCTCCAGCTGCTCAATATTTTCACCCAGGCCTTCCATGACGATAAAGTAATTATCAACGATCAGGTCCAGCAAACTGTAACAGAGATAATCCGCCCCGTTCTGGCGTAATTTGACGTTATTGAGTTTTAACCTTCCGCGCAGGGGATTGAAAACATCTCTTTGCGCATCCTCCTGGAAGGAGATAACAAAACCATTACCCAATACGATGCTGACCTGTTCCTGTTCTACTGTTTTTTTCTCATCGTTGTAATACAATGTGTTCAGCAGGCAGAAAAGGATCGTATTGATCTCGTCCATTTTAGGACGTTGATTAATACTGAGGATATCTTCTACGACCAGGTTATGGATTTCGTAATGGGCGCTTATCGCTTCCACATCGGCTTTTCGAAGGCCGTCGATATTTATCCAGGTGGTATTATTGCTTTCTTTAAGGTAAAAGCAATCCTCGATGCGATCGAAATAATATTCTTTTAGTTCGACGGCATTGTAATCGTAGGCCATGATCTTAACCTCGCCCGCCTCTTCCCGTTGAGGCGGAATAGTGGGGTTTACCGACAGGATCTTTTTGGTTCTTTCGACGCCGAACAGGGCGGGTAGCCCAAGGTATTTTAAATATTTGTCGGGTCTCAGTTCCATATATACGCGTTGAGAAATATTCCGGCGGCCTATAGTTTTTCGTATAAAGCTCTTAGTTTCTCCCTGGTCATTATTTTCTCCCAATCTTTCCCGAGTGCATTTTCCCACAGGGGTTTCATTCCCAGCGATACATTGATCATCGTACCAAAATCTGCATCGGATAATCCTTTCGTAAGGCCTTGCGGAATGTCTACCTTGTTTTTTTCCACCATGTATTTGAATTCCTTTACGCCTTCGGGGTAGTATTCCTCCAGTTTATCAAAAACGATGCAGTTGCCGATGCCGTGTTTTGTTCCCAACAGGTAAGAGAGTCCGTAGCTGACGGCATGCGCGACGCCTACCTGCGAGTAGGCAATGCTCATGCCCCCGGCATAGGAAGCCATCATGAGCAGGTCGTCGTTTTCCTCATCCCAGCCGTCCTTGTGCACAAACACTTTCTGGCAAAGCTCCAGCGCTTTTTCTCCATACGATTTGCTGAATTCATTCAGATAGGTTCCCTGCAGGCTTTCAATGCAATGAATATAGCAATCCATGCCGGTATAGAAACGTTGGTTGACCGGCGCGCCGGCGGTTAATTCCGGGTCCAGGACGATCTGGTCGAAAGGTGTGAAATCGGAGTTCATGCCGAGTTTTCTTGTAGGGCCGGTAAGTACTGTTGTCCGGGATACCTCGGCGCCGGTGCCGCTAAGCGTAGGGATGCCTACTTTATAAACGCCGGGAACTTTTACGAGGTCCCATCCCTGGTAGTCGGCCGACGATCCCGGGTTGGTCATCATCAGGCTTATGGCTTTTGCGAGGTCCATAGCAGATCCGCCGCCGATGCCGATGATGCCGCTTACCGATCCGAATTCCTCTTTTAATTGGTTGGCAATTTTATCGACATAGCTGGTCTTGGGTTCATAGGTAACATCTACAAAGATCGTCTTGTCATTTCCTTGCAGCGGTAATCGATCGGCGAGCGGTTTGCCTTCAAAAAAATGGTCTACCAGGAAGATCATCGGCGCTCCTTGCTTACGGCGCGGGTCAATGATCTCGCCAAGCTGGTTAAAGCAGCCCCTTCCATAGATCACATAATCGACCATTTTAAAATTTCTGAATTTCATATTCAACTGTTTAATAGATTGCGAATGTACGATGTATCGGTTTACGTTTTTATACCGGTCCGGCATGCCCAGGTTGAGCGAGCCATTGCCCTTGCGGAATAAATTTCATTTAACGGGAACTAACAAATAAATTTAAGCAATAAACATATCTAACATGCTGTCATATCCTGTTCGTATTGCGCTTATTGCCGCGCTGGGAGGCTTTTTATTCGGGTTCGAAACGGCGGTTATCTCGGGCGCCGAAAAGACCATTCAACAGTTATGGTCTTTAAGTCCGGGATGGCAGGGCTTTACCGTAGCGTCCAGCCTGATCGGCACGGTGATCGGCTCCTTTTTTGCCGGCCCCCCTGCGCAACGGTATGGGCGCAAGAAAACGTTGATATTTATTGCGATCTTATACCTGCTTTCCGCATTGGGATGCGCTACTGTTTCTGTATGGTTCTTTTTTGTGCTTTTCCGGTTTATCGGCGGGCTTGCAGTAGGCGCATCCTCCGTAGTGGGGCCGATGTATATTTCGGAAATTGCTCCTCCCCATCTGCGGGGCAGGCTCGCCGGTTCGTTTCAGCTTAATATCGTAATCGGCGTTTTTATCGCCTTTCTGAGTAATTTTTTATTCCTGAATATCGGGGAAGATTCCTGGAGATGGATGCTTGGCGTTATGGCCGTGCCAGCCCTGCTGTTCTGGATCCTGCTGCGCACGATACCCGAAAGTCCCCGTTGGCTTATCCTTAAGGACCGGGAGAAAGAAGCCATACCGGTTTTGCAGCGGTTAGGCGAAACCGATGTAACAAGGGTTATCGGGGAGATCAGGGAATCCGTATCCCAGCATACCGAAAGATTGTTTCAGGAAAAATATTCCAAGCCCATTTTTTATGCTATCATGCTGGCAATATTTAACCAGTTGACGGGAATAAATGCTATTCTGTATTATGCGCCGAGGATCTTTGAAATGGCTGGATTCGACCGGGAGAACGCTTATTTGCAGCCGGTGTTTATCGGCCTGGCCAACCTTATTTTTACTATGCTTGCCATGTCGGTCATAGATAAGCTGGGCCGCAAAACCCTGTTGTTGATCGGATCGGTAGGAATGATCGTCTTTTTGGGATTGACAGCCCATGCGTTCAGCGCAGATGTTTCGGGCAACCGGCTGGTGATCGTTTACCTTATCGGGTTTATAGGGTTCTTCGCTTTTTCGCAGGGAGCGGTGATATGGGTGTTCTTATCGGAAATATTTCCGAACTCTGTTCGGTCAAAAGGCGGTTCCCTGGGCAGCTTTACCCATTGGATCATGGCTGCTGTTATTTCCTGGACCTTCCCGATGATCGTAGAAGGAAGCGCCGACGGCGGCATGTATTCTTTTTTATTTTACAGCGTCATGATGGCGCTGCAATTGTTTTTTGTCTGGAAATGGCTGCCGGAAACAAAGGGCCGGTCGCTGGAGACCATTCAGAAAGAATTAGGCATCTCCTGATGCGTAGCAAATATTCTCATATTTCATTGTTTTAATTAATACTCAGGACCGGCGGCGCCAGTCCTGAGTATGTCATCATTTAGGCGCGAATATATCCTTCAACTGCTCTATCAGCTTACCGTTGCCGCTTACGCTGATGCCGCTGATCTTGTCGGCGATCTTTTCCACATATTCCATTTCCTTCAGTTTCCAGAGCATCGCGTTTTCTTCCATCAGCCTGGCAGTGTTTAGCAAACTACGGGCGCTGGCAGTTTCTTCCCTGCGCATGATGGCATTGGCCTGCGCCTTTTTCTCAGCTACCAATACCTGGTTCATGATCTCTTTTACATCGCCGGGTAAGATAATATCCCGGATACCGAAACCTTGTACCTGTACGCCCAAGGCCGCCGTGTTTTGCTGAACATATTGCAGAATATAAGGAGCTATGGTTTCTTTCTTATCCAATAATTCATCAAAACCAAAACCGGCCACATATTCTCTCAATGCCAACTGGAAGCTGATATATAACTGGCGTTCGTATTCCTTGTTTTGCAACAACGCTTTTTCAATGTCAGTTACCCTGTATTGAGCCCAGGCGTTGATACGCAGCGCCGCTTTATCTTTAGTGAGTATCTCCTGGCCATTGATCTCCAATTGTTGCTGACGCATATCCGCTTTACCTATGTAAATAGAGACGCTGTTCTTCCACCAGGAATATACGCCGCTTTCTAATACCTGGATATACTTTCCATCCATGAACAAGACAGCCCTTTCATAACTTTCCACGCTCACAGTGCGTACATAAGGAGCTACCAGCTTGTTGGACAGAGCGGACCTGTCTATAGCCTCAGTGATCTCCACTTTGCTGATTTCGTCTTTTATAAACTCGTAACGGACGGGGCCTTTCCAGTAAGCATACCTGCCGGGAGTCAATACCTCTGCCAATAGACCATTCTTGTATTGCAGCGCAATTTCATTGTCTTTTACTTCCACTACCTCCAGCGCGGACGCTAGTAAGGGATCCTGCAACAGAATGTTCAATTCTATAGGAGCATTGAATGCCTTAGTGATATCATAGATCTGTACTTCTTCCTTACCCCAGAACCAGTAGCTTCCTTCGGGGAGCATTTTTTTGAAAACCCCGTCTTTAAACGCCAAACCAACCTGGTAGGCGTTTACTTTTGCATGTTTCATTATTGTTTGTTTTAAGGTGATTCATAAAAAGCCGGTTTGTTTGCCATCCGATAGATATGGAGTTCATTCTTTCTGAGCGCTTACCTGAACCGGTTTATCACATCAGATTATTATCTGTTATAATAATCATACTGATCAAAAGCGGTCCGGCGAACGTACTGGCCAAATCAACTGCTGATATGTATCCGATTGCAGCATAACTGGAGTCGCCCGGTTATGCCCAGGCAAACATTCCGGCTTTGTTTGCATATCATCGTTTTTAGAGAAGCGATGGACTTCTTTGTTTCAACATCCACGATGTTGTGTTCTACCAACTGAACTATCACGTTTTAAGGGTGAGCAGGATTCGAACCTGCGCTACAGGAGCTGTGCTCTGACCAGCCTGAGCTATCTGCGATTAGCAGAGGAGGAATCGAACCTCCGACCCCAGCGTGTTGTCAGGTAGCGCGCTGTTGCAACAACAGCATACAGATCGTTACTACGTCTGCACTGCGGGGCTGCAAAACCCTCGCCTGGTTTGTTTGTAAGCAGGCTGCTACCTGTCTTCCCGTTAAGGAAGCTTTTGCGCTGACATTTGCGTCAGCGATATCTTAAAATATATTATTGTACAACCTTATTGGCGCAACTGCTGCTGGCAAAAGCATGGGGCTTGGCGCGGAAAACAAATCCCAGTCCCATAATGTATCCCATCGCCTCTTTCAGCGCTTCGTTGCTCCTGAACTTTGGATTGGCATTGATGTCGGCGTGCAATTCCATTTCAATACCATACAGGGCGAAGATCCTATACAGGCCGTATGCCGCATCAATGCTTTTCGCTACCTCCAACAGCATCCGCTCTTTGATGCTCATTTTCCTGCGGCTGACTTCGGGAAGGATATACATGAATCCGCCTTTTCCTTTCCGGATAAATACGATCACCGTCGCGAATTCCGTTACGCTTCCCTTTACCTGGCTGTCGGCGCCGATACATACTTTCAGCTCGTGGCCGGCCGCTTTTTCCCGAGCGACAACCTCCCTGATCTCATCGGCAATCGGTTGACCGACTAATGTTCCGTCTAGTTTTCTCCATTGCTGTTCCATCATTGTTTGATTTAAAAAAACACAGGATGAAGGGTTCGAACCTTCATGCACGGGGTTGGAATCCGTGTTGTTAACCCGTATGGGCACAGGACTCCATCACGATAAAGAACCTGATATCATGAACCTTAAAAAAAGCGGGTTATATGCTGTAATCAAGGACACAAAAAAACCCGGTCGTTATTGGCGACCGGGTTTTTTAAAGAAGCGCAGATACTTATGTATCCATGCGACTATAATCCGGTCGTTGCGAAAGAATATCCAGCTCATTGCCTATGCTATCATTATTGAAACATGTATGGTTATGCCAATAGCCAATCAGCAATGAACAAAATGTGTTCCTCATCGTAAATCGTTTATGTTGTAATGGTAGCCCCACGTTATTTCTTTTAACAATTCAAATAAAAAGCCCCGCTTTATAGGCGGGGCGTATGTTTCAGCAATTTTTATTATTAAACTATTGCATAGATACATGCCCCGGAACCGGCGTCATAGCCTTTCAGGCTAAACCAGTCCTTTGTGATAATATGTTGTTCTGCTCGATGCATGTACGTTATTTTTTCGGAGTGCAAATATGGGAATCTTTTTTCAACATTACCTAATTTTTCAGCAAATCTTTTTTTGCGGTAAAAAGCTGACGGGTAAATAAAGCTTAAATGATATCTCCCAAACCTCGTTTTCTATAACAGCAAGCTGGCGCGCTGCAGGTCTTCGGGCGTATCAATTTCCACGCCCATATAATCTGTCAGCGCCATTTTAATAGAAACTCCGTTTTCGAGGTAGCGAAGGCATTCGATCTTTTCTGCGGCTTCAAGCGGCGTCATGTCCCATGAACTGAAGGTTAGCAGCGCCTGCTTCCTGAAGGCATATATGCCGATATGCTCATAATAGTCGATGGAAATTTCTTTATTGCGCGGATAGGGAATAACGCTTCGGCTGAAGAATAGCGCATTGTCATTTTTATCGACGGCGACTTTTACATAATTCTCATCCTGTATAAACCGCGATTCGGTCATGCGCTGCATCAGGGAAGCTACCTGCACGCGCGCGCCTGCTTCGCCCTGAAAAAGACCGATCAGCTTTTCAAGCGGGCCCTTTTTTACAAAGGGCTCGTCGCCCTGAACATTTACAATGATATCCACGTCTAACTGCTCTGCCGCCTCTGCGATCCGGTCGCTGCCGCTCTCGTGCGATTTCCTGCTCCGGATCGATTTACCGCCATGAGCGGTTATCTCTTCAAAGATGATCTCGCTGTCTGTTACCACGATCACTTCGTCAAACAATCCGGTGGCGACCGTATTCTCGTAAGTATGCCGGATTACGGTTTTGTCGCCCAGCTTTTGCATCAGCTTTGCGGGAAAGCGGGTGGCGGCATAGCGCGCAGGTATCATCGCAATGATCTTCATATTGTCGGGAGTCTTTATAAAGCGGCTGAAGAAGGGTTCGCTATTGGATGTTTAAGCATTCAGCATCAGCGGCATTACCAGCATCAGCAGGTCTTCTTCATCATCCTGCGCAATGGGCTTGAGAATGCCTGCTTTTGTAGGCGTTGACAGATCGATCGACACTTCGTCGCTGTCGGTAGCGTTCAGCATTTCGATCAGGAACTTTGCATTGAAGGCGATCTGAAGATCTTCTCCGTTATACTGGCATTGCATTCTTTCGGTTCCTTCGAAGGAGAAGTCCACATCCTGGGCGGCAAGCTGTAATTCGCTGCCGGAAATGCTTACCACCACCTGGTTGGTGCTCTTGTTGCTGAAGATGCTGACCCTTCGCAGTGCGCTCTGGAAATCATTTTTATCGACGGTAAGCTTAAACGGGTTATCCGCTGGTATCACCACCTTATAATCCGGGAACCTGGCGTCTATCAGACGGCAACTCATCTGGGTCGCATGATGCTTAACAAAAAGATGGTTGCTGTTGTAGCTGATGGTCAGCTCGTCGTTATTGGCGGGGATGGCAGATTTAAGCAGGTTGAGCGGTTTTTTGGGAACGATCATCGAATCGTTTTTCGGGCAGCTTACGTCCTTTCTTTTATACCTTACCAACCGGTGAGCGTCTGTGGCGACAAACTGTAAACCCTGCTTGGACATTTCAAAAAAGACGCCGGTCATTGCAGGACGAAGATCGTCGCTGCTGACGGCAAAGATCGTTTTATTGATAGCGGTTAGCAGCGCGTTGGAAGGAATGGTAAACGAAGCGGCGTCATCGCCAGTCGGTTCCTTGGGAAAATTATCGGGGTTTTCGCCCATCACCTTGTACTTACCATTGTCGCTGGTGATCTCGATAGCAAAGTTTTTATCGATACTAAAGGTTAGCGGCTGATCGGGCAGGTTCTTTAAGGAGTCGACCAGTATCCTGGCGGGGATACATACTTTTCCGGATTCATTTGCTTCTATTTCCAGCTCTACTTTCATCACGGTTTCCAGGTCGGTAGCTACTACGCTAAGCTTGTTTTTATTCACTTCGAACAGGAAATCTTCCAGGATAGGTAAAACAGTATTGCTGTTGATCACGCCATTGATCAGTTGTAATTGTTTTAATAACGCTGAAGAAGAAACAATGAACTTCATATTGAAGGGGATTAAAATTTGAATTTTAGCAAACCTACATTAAAACGCCCAAATTTGACCAAACCCGGGGCGAGTTAGGGATAAAAAACAAACCCGGACGGGTAAATCGCCTGAAGCAGCCCGGCATCCCCTATATTTGTATCAACGGCTTACTGGTTGCCGGTAATAAGCGAACTCCGGACAACCCTCCCGGGAGATGAGCCAATGATTTATTGCAGAACCACGAGGATTCAAGGCATGTTATCAAAAAAACGACTCGGCAAAGAACAGGCGCTTCAGCAAATAAAACATTATTGCGCGTACCAGGAAAGAAACCATACTGAAGTAAAGGAGAAGTTGTATTCTTTTGGTTTATGGAAAGAGGAGGTAGAGACCATTATTTCGCAGCTTATAGAAGAAAACTACCTGAATGAGGAGCGGTATGCGAAGATTTTTGCCGGAGGAAAGTTCAGGATGAAAAAATGGGGGAGGGTGAAGATAAAATATGCGCTTAAACAGAAAAAAGTTAGCGAATATTGTATAAAACAGGGGTTGAAGGAAATTGACGAGGACCAATACATAGATACACTGAAGGAATTGCTTCAGCAGAAATGGGAATCGCTTGGATCAGAAAGGAACCTGTTTATAAAAAGAAAAAAAACGGCCGACTTCCTGGCGCAGAAGGGGTATGAGCGCGAGCTGGTATCGGATGCGCTGGCTGAAATGCAAAAGCCCGGTAAAAAATGAACGGCGGATTTCCGTTCATTAACTTATCCTGACGCTGTTATGAAAGAACCCGCATCTTCTCTTACGGTTACCCTGATCCAGACGGCGCTCCACTGGGAAAACATTTCCGCCAACCTGGATATGTTTGAACAAAAGATCGGGAGCATAACCGAAAAAACAGAAGTGGTCATTCTTCCCGAAATGTTCACTACGGGATTCAGCATGAACCCTTCTGCATTTGCGGAACCGATGGAAGGTCCGACCGTTCAATGGATGAAGCGCATGGCCGCGACCAAAAAGATCATCCTGACGGGAAGCATTATTATCGAGGAGGGCGGAGATTTTTATAATCGGTTGATCTGGATGTTGCCGACGGGCGAATTCGGATATTATGATAAAAGACATCTTTTTGGTTATGCCGGGGAAGATAATCATTACACGGCGGGCCATAAACGGCTGATCGCTTCTGTAAAGGGATGGAAGGTAAACCTGCAGATATGTTACGATCTCCGCTTTCCCGTATGGGCAAGGCAGTCTTCCGCCCTGATGAACCAGGAACATTTCGATCCCAAAAAAAACTCGGAACCCGAATACGACCTGCTGATCAATGTGGCCAATTGGCCGGAACGCCGTAACCTGGCCTGGAAAACGCTGCTCCAGGCGCGGGCCATAGAAAACCAGTGTTATGTTGCCGGCGTTAACAGAGTTGGGAATGATGGCGGCGAAGTTTATCACAGCGGCGATTCCATGATCATTGGCCCGCTTGGGGAGATCTTATACCATTCTTCGCATAAGGAAGATGTTTTTACTTATAGCTTACAATGGCAGCCGCTGCATTTGGCGCGGACCAACCTGCCTTTTTTAAAAGACGCGGATCCTTTTATGATCGGCATATGATATGAAAACAGCCTACACTAACGGTATTATTTATTCAGGAGAAACTATTGAGCGGAACAAAGCCATACTTGTTGAGGATGGTTTTATAAAAGCAATAGCGGATAAGGACAATATCCCGGAGGGTTATACCAGGGAGGATCTGGGCGGATTAAATATAGCGCCTGCGTTGATCGATATCCAGATCTATGGGGGGAACGGAAAAATGTTTTCCCATTGCCTCGACATAGCGTCTCTTCAAAATACTTACGATTATTGTATGGAAGGGGGCGCCGCTCATTTTATGATCACGATGGCTACCAATTCCATAGATAACTTTTTGAAAGGGATCGAGGCCGTGCGCGAATACTGGGACAAGGGGTATAAGGGACTGCTGGGCCTCCATATGGAGGGGCCTTATCTTAATCCCGTGAAAAAAGGGGCGCATATAGAAGGATATATCAAAAAGGCGGAGCTGGGCGAGCTCGAAATGCTGTTTGATAAGGGAAGGGGCATCATTAAGATGATGACGATCGCCCCCGAGCTTTGCAGCGAAGAAGCGCTGGCGTTTTTATTGAAAGAGCGTATTCTACTGTCTGCCGGCCATTCCAATGCCGATTACCGCCAGGGTATCAGCGGGTTTGATAAGGGTATTCCCGCAGCAACACATTTGTTTAATGCCATGTCGCCGTTACAGGGCCGGGAGCCCGGGTTGGTTGGCGCGATATATGATCATCCTTCCGCGATGGCCAGCATCATCTGCGATGGCGTACATGTTGATTTTTCTTCTGTGCGGATCAGTAAAAAAATAATGAAGGAAAGATTGTTTTTTATTACCGACGCCGTAACGGAAATAAAGGAAGGGGAGTATCATCATCATTATAAAGGCGACAGGTACACGTTGGAAAACGGCACGCTGTCGGGGTCGGCTTTAAATATGATGAAGGGCGTACAGAATGCAGTGCGGCAGGTGGGCATCCCCCCGGAAGAAGCGTTGAAAATGTCTTCAACCTATCCTGCAAAACTTTTAGACGGGAAGTCAAAGCTGGGAAAGATAGCGCCGGGATACCAGGCCGATCTTATGGTATTTAACGATCAGTTGGAAGTCGTTAAAATGATCGTTCCGTAAGAGGCTTCCGGCTGCGGGGGATTAATGATTGGCGTCGCTTTCGGGTTGCGGGCCTGAGAAAAGGCGGGAATATGAAAAATTTCTGTTTGCCCTGCTTTCCGATGAAGGGTTGAAACAGTTCCTCTTTATTCTTTCAAAAAGCTTAACGCTTTTTCTTTTTTGATGCCTTTGCCCTGTCGTTAAATTCAAGGCATAAATTCAACCAAAACTCAAAATCTTTTTTATTCTTATATCCCTGCGGCCCTACATAGCAATAGCCTTTGTATTCACTCCCTTTCATTATCATTGGCTGAAACCCCTTTCGCTTGGATAGTTCTTCGGTTAATTCGGGATCAAAACGGCACATCAACAGGTCGTCTCCCACGTTGATGCACATTTTGCCGTTGATCATAAATGCCAATCCGCCGAACATCATTTTTTCTTCCATTTTTATGTTTGGAATGGTTCTTAGATATTCTCTTACCCGGTTTGCAAGTTTATTGTCATAAGCCATTGCCGTTAAATTTTTTAATTAAAAGTGTCCGTGTCGAACAAGGTAAGATTTAGTAATCCTGTTTATTGATTTTCCAGGTTTCAAACAAGGCGCCATTTTATAAAGATATTGATCTTGTTTAACAACCGGCTTGTTGGGGGGATTGTGCCGGGACGCTTACAGCAATAGTCAGTTAATTGTGCGCCGGGCAGATCATCTAAGAGCGCATCAGGCCGGCGTTGGGATCCGGCTCAGCGATCGGCATTGTTTGCCTGTATGATCAGCGACTTTGCTTTAAGCGCTTTTACATCTATGCCTTTGCGGATATCGTCTACCGTGGGCGCCACAAAAACATCGGGCATCACCCCTCTTCCTTCTCCTACAAGATCTTTTTCCATAACCATCCTGAATTTGGGAACGCCAATGCGCATATGCGTAGCAGGCAGTCGCAGTTCGGGAATGATCCAGGCGCTGTTTCCATAAGCGCCGCCGCCCGTCTCTTCTCCCACGATCGTCACATTGGATTGACCTTTTAGCTTCTGGGCAAAGATGGTCGTGGCCGAATAAGAATTACCGCCTGTCAGGATATAGATATTCCCGTCAAAATGATTTTTTTTGCGGGGTTTGAAATAATGGCGTTCGAAATAGCCAAAATGATAATGATTATCGGCTTTTTTGCGGGCGACCAGGCTGGTCACCAGCCAATGTAATCGCTGCCGGCTGATGTATTTGCGGTATGCGGAAGTTTTTTTAATGGCATATAATGAATCGGCTATTTTGAACGGGCGATCTGAAAGATATTTCAGCAGTAGGGTTGAATTTCCTGCGTCTCCGCCGCCATTGGACCTTACATCGATAACCAGGTGTTTTAGCTGCAGCTTGTTGACGGATCGGAAAGAGCTCCGGAAAAACCGCCTGAGCCCATTCCCCCTGGCAAAGGTATTTAACGTCATGTAGGCCGAATGCAGCGAAGTATCCGCCTGCAGGTTCCTGATGGAGAAAGATTTCAGGTAACGGAGTTGCCTGGTCGAATATTTTTTCTGGTCGAGGCTGTCTTTTGCTTTTAAGGAATCCCTGGATGCGCTGAATGTCGCGATAAGGGTTTCTTCAGGAGCGCCATCCGGGCCGAGGTATCCGATCTTAAGGGAATCGGTTAATCCAAATACATTTTTATAGTGAAACCCGAAAGTTCCCATGGTACTGAGCGACTGATACCTACCCGTGCCTGAATAACCATCGGCGGTAGTGTATCGGGAAAGCGTATCGATCAGTTGTTTCGCAGAGCGGTCGTTAATTGCCGTTATGACGGTTCCTCTTTTCAGTTGCGAATCGTATTTGTTCAGGTTGCCGGTCAATACGAGCGTGTCCTTCCATACCTTGAAAGAAAGCGGAAAGATCTTTACTGCCGCGGTGTCGAGATAATGGGAAAACGCTTTAGAATACTTTACGTAGGTATGTCCGCAGCGGATAGCGGCAACCACGGGCATTAATAAGGTTCCGAACTGCCGCTCGTTCATGGAGTCGGCGATGCGCCCGTATGCCCTGTCGAAAATATGGTCCATGCTATCCTTGGGCGTAAACCAATAAAGGGATGGATGAGACTCTTCCAGCATATTCCGGAATATGCGGTAATCGTTTCTTAATTGTTCGGGCGAATACTTTTTTTCCTCTCCGGATATCTGCCGGGAGCTAGAGCAGGATGAGGCCAGGAGCGCCAGGAAAATAAGCGCTGGGGCGGAAATGCGACCTGATAGTTTTTTCATAAGGTCCCCATCGGTGATTGTTATCTGTTAAAAGCGTTCCATCCCTGGGCGGTAAGCTCATGCCGGCTGCCGCCTTTTGTAATGATATGGGCGCCCAGATCGGGCTCGGTCATATAGCCGATCGCGCTGATCTGCTCATTCAGCGTCAGCTTTTCATATTCGGACGGGTGCAGGGTAAACAACAGCTCATAGTCTTCTCCCCCGCTTAAGGCGCAGGCGGTAGGGTCTATTTCA
>JAEUVR010000009.1 GCA_016786785.1 Chitinophagaceae bacterium | reverse complement strand
TTACAGGAGGAGGCTTTATTCATTTAATTTCTTTTGCAAAAAAGATCGGACGCTAGCTTTATTGCCAATTCGTTTAACCGCATGCTTTGGGTTGCGGAACCCCAAAAAGATTTGTCATTTTCTCCCCGCATCCAGATTGCCGATCAACCGGTCGCTTGCGATCAGCGTCCAGTCCTAATCTATCCGATTTAAGATCGTTAATCCAATAGGAGTTGTCCTTATGCTCAGGGGCATCGGCCAGGATCTATCCAGTCCCGGATTCTTCAGGCGCCATTGCGTACAGCCGGGCAGGAAGGGGATCAGGAGAGTTTTTCCACCTGCATATAATTAAGTTCCACAGGAGTAGAGCGCCCGAATATTTTTACGGTGACTTTCAACTTCTTTTTTTCGTCGTTTACTTCTTCAATCATGCCATTGAAGTCGTTGAACGGCCCTTCGATGATCTTGATCGTTTCGCCTACGATAAATGGCTCGATCATGCTTACGCCGCCGACCTCGGCCATCTCGTCCATTTTCCCAAGCATCTTATTCACTTCAGCTTTCCGGAGAGAAACAGGATCGTCTTTTCCGAGGAAATGAATAACATTGGTCGTATTCTTTATTGCGTCGCGAAGATCGTCGGATAATTTTCCTTCTACCACTTCGATCATTACATAACCAGGATAATAATTTCTTTCCCTCATCACTTTTTTACCGTTCACCACCTTATATACTTTCTCCACCGGCAGAAAAACCTGCTTCACTACTTCTCCCCATCCTCCGCGCGATATTTCTTTGTCAAGGTATTCCTTAACCTTCCGTTCCTTACCGCTGATCACGCGAAGCACGTACCATTTGGTTTCCTTCTGTTCAATTATTTGGTCTTCCATCATGCAAAAAATGAGTATATAAATTTCAAACCCGATTGGGCTATAAGATCCATAGCCCAGATGATCCCGGTAATGACCAATGTTGCGCCCAATACCACTACAGTAGATTGCTGCAATTCATTCCAGGTAGGCCAGGCCACTTTTTCAAGCAACTCCTTGTATGATTCCTTAAAATACGTTGTTACCTTATTCATGTATTGATTTTAAGATGCATTTCCGTTGCACGGGCACTAGGATTCGAACCCAGATCAAAGGTTTTGGAGACCTCTATTCTACCATTGAACTATGCCCGTAGAAAACCAAAAGCTATCAACAAGAGGTTGACAGCTTTTGGATATTTTTACAAATATAGAAAATCATTTGCAAAGCTCGACTTTAAACTCCTACTGATTAGGAAGTTTTACCAGGCATTACTTAAGAATTTCAGTAACCTGTCCGGCTCCTACTGTACGGCCTCCTTCGCGGATCGCAAACTTCAATCCTTTTTCCATCGCGATCGGCTGGATCAGTTTCACCGTAATGCTGGTGTTATCGCCAGGCATAACCATTTCAGTTCCTGCATTCAATTCCACTTCTCCGGTAACGTCGGTAGTACGGAAATAGAACTGAGGACGATATTTGTTAAAGAACGGCGTATGACGACCGCCTTCTTCTTTGCTCAATACGTATACTTCTCCTTTAAATTCTGTATGCGGAGTGATGGACCCTGGTTTACAGATTACCATACCCCTGCGGATCTGCGTCTTTTCAATACCGCGCAATAACAACCCTGCATTATCGCCCGCTTCGCCCTGATCCAGCAACTTACGGAACATTTCTACGCCGGTTACAGTAGAAGCTAAGGGAGCATCCATCAGACCTACAATTTCAACAGGCTCGCCGACCTTGATACGACCTCTTTCAATACGGCCAGTGGCAACAGTACCGCGACCGGTGATAGAGAATACGTCTTCCACGCTCATCAGGAACGGCAGATCAACCGGGCGGGGAGGCAAAGGAATGTAAGAATCAACCGCTTCCATCAGCTCGTCAATAGCTTTAACCCATTTATCATCGCCGGCCAATGCGCCAGTGGCAGATCCCTTGATGATAGGAGTGTTATCCCCGTCAAAACCGTAAGAAGTCAGCAGTTCGCGGATTTCCATTTCAACGAGTTCCAGCAATTCCGGATCGTCGACAAGATCCACTTTATTCATAAATACCACAATACGGGGCACGCCTACCTGGCGGGCCAGCAATATGTGTTCTTTTGTCTGAGGCATAGGACCGTCGGTAGCAGCCACAACTAAAATTGCTCCATCCATCTGGGCGGCGCCGGTAATCATGTTTTTCACATAGTCGGCGTGACCAGGACAGTCAACGTGCGCATAGTGCCGATTAGCGGTTTGATACTCAACGTGAGCGGTATTAATAGTGATACCCCTTTCTTTTTCTTCGGGAGCCCCGTCAATTTCGTCGTATTTTTTAGCGACGTTTCCCATACCCTTTGAAGCCAGGATGCTGGTAATGGCGGCAGTTAAAGTAGTCTTGCCATGGTCAACGTGACCGATGGTTCCGACGTTAACGTGTGGTTTGTCCCTCTTAAAAGTCTCTTTTGACATTTTATCTGTTTTTTAGTTGTGGGTTTTATTATTTACTATTTCCGTTTCCCTTACTGTCTATCATTAAGGAAATACTGCAAATTGACAATTAAAATTTACAATATTCGCTATTTTATCAATTTGAGCCGTTAGTGAGAATCGAACTCACGACCTCTTCCCTACCAAGGAAGCGCTCTACCACTGAGCTACAACGGCGCTTACTCAGTCGCAGTATTCAGTTAAATGAGCGGGAGACCGGGCTCGAACCGGCCACCTATAGCTTGGAAGGCTATCGCTCTACCAAATGAGCTACTCCCGCATTGTCTGTCCAAACGTACCGGTAAGGAAGACCCCGTCATTAACTAACGACGGACAAAATTATTAAAGAACTTCTTTACTTCAGTTTTTCTTTTCCGGGGATGATCTCCCGGCGCCGCTAACGGCTTTTAAAGCCATTGAAATATCGGACCGCCCTTCAACCGCCCGGAACCGGCGTTTTTTTATCTTCAACCGAAGTCGATGTGGGCAAGGATGGATTCGAACCACCGAACTCCGAAGAGAACAGATTTACAGTCTGTCGTCGTTGGCCACTTGACTACTTGCCCCTATGGAGCCACCTGCTGGAATCGAACCTGCGACCTACTGATTACAAATCAGTTGCTCTACCAGCTGAGCTAAGGTGGCCAATATTTTTTGAATATTGATAAAAAATTGAACGCCAAATATTTAAAGAACTAGCCCCAAAACAAACACATTCCCGTTTTTTTTGGGAAGGCAAAGGTAAATGAATTTGTTAAATCCAAAAATTTTGAAAAAGAAATTTTTACAGTTTGTTTCCCGTCTTTTGCCGGCAATGGGATTTCGGACTTAAAACCTCCGCTTTTATATGCCGGCATTCATTCGCAACCCGGCCCTTGATACAAGCCATAACCCTTATGGTAAAGGGTTCCGGCCGACAGGCAGGCTAATCCCTCATTTTTCAGAGATCTATCATAACTCTTTACAGCAAAGGCCGCCTGCCCGCCTCACATGTTTTCCTGCCATGTAAAAGACGGTCGAATTAAATAGAGATGCAGATAGGCCCGCTTAAAACGCCTCATGTCGGCAATGGTCGTTCTATATGGAAGGCGACCGACCGGCTTAAACGCTTCCGCCAATAAAAAAACCTCCCGGGGGGAGGTAAGTCTAAAAAAGCAGGGCCGCCCAATCCGGGACGGCCCCTTATCCATTATTGCCGCTATCAGGCATATTGTTTCTCCTTTTTCCTTTTTATCTGGCTGATCAGGGAATCCAGGGCATTATCAAACGATTCCTCGAACGATTTAGAAGAAGCTTTTACAAAAAACTGGTATTGAGGGATCTGAACCCTGATCTCTACGATCTTATCTTTAATGGTATGCGCCAGATTGTCCAACTTAAGGAAAACATCAACCTGGATAATACGGTCATGAAAAGTCTGCAACTTTTGAAGTTTCCTGCTTACATAATCTGTTAATTTTACATCGGCATTAAACCGTACCGCCTGAATGTTTACGTTCATGATATCGCATTTAACAGTTAAACAATAAATAAAAGAACTTAAAAGAACTGGTCTGAATCGCCTTTTCAGGGCTTGCATCAAGTTACGTCTGCAGCCTCTTTTTTCCAAATAAAAATCAAGAAAAAAAAGATAAAATCAAACAGGCTTCTTTAACCTTTCGGATGCGCTTTTTTATGCGCGTTTTTGAGTTTTTCTATGGTATTATGCGTATAAACCTGGGTAGCGGCCAGACTGGAATGCCCGAGCAGTTCTTTAATATCGTTCAGCGGCGACCCGTTATTGCTAAGATGGGTCGCAAAACTATGTCTTAATACATGCGGACTTTTTTTATGGATGACCGTTACCTTGCCGAGGTATTTTTGTACCGCCCTGTATATATACTTGGGATATGTTTTTTTCCCCTTTTCCGTTACCAGCAAATACCTTTCGTCAAACTGAGCGAAAGCCTTTCTTTTTTCATCCCTGTACATCCTGATATGGCCGAGCAAACGCTCTCCGACAGGTATTACCCTTTCTTTGCTGCCTTTTCCCAATACCTTAATGGCGCTATTGGCAAAATCTATCTCGCTTTCCCTGCAATGGATCAGCTCCGAAAGCCGTATGCCCGTTTCATAGAACATCTCCAATGCCAGCCTTTCCGTTTTTCCCTTCCAGTCGTCCGGAAAATCCACATGCGTAAAAAGCGTATGCAACTGCGCTTCTTCCACATATACCGGCAAACGTTTACTTATTTTAGGGGCGCTAAGGTTGGCAGCGGGACTTTTTGAAAGATGGCCCTGGGCCATCGCGAACTTAAAAAAAGATTTCAGCGAAGATATCTTCCGGACAATACTGCGGGAGCTTACCTGGTTTTCCTTTAAAGAGGCCAGCCAGCTACGGATCATCGCAGGGCTGATCTCATCCAGGCTGGTTTCGCCAAACTGTTCTTTTATATATTCATAAAACTGGCTGAGATCATTCCCGTATGATGCTATGGTATGAGGCGAATATCGCTTTTCAAACTTCAGATGGTCTGTAAACCGCCGAACGATTATTTCATATAATTGGCCCATACGCCTGCTCTCCTTAAGGGAATATATTGAATCTTATGTCTTTACAACGACAACATCTCAAGTTACCGATTTAATCGAATACCCGCAAAACAAAAAGGCCACCGAGCGGTAGCCTGAAAAATAGTATATATGAACAAGACAGTTTAACTTTCTATCTCGCCGTTTGCTACCTTTTGTTTATAAATTGCTTTCAGCACCTGACCCCTGCGTCTTACGGAAGGTTTAACAAATGCCTGGCGTTCTCTCAACTGCAACAGGATCTTGGCTTTCTCAAACTTCTTCTTGTACTTTTTTAACGCTTTGTCAATATTTTCGCAATCTTTGGAATCAATAATCAACATTGTGTACCTCTTTAGATTTTGACGCAAATGTATAGAAAATTTATTAAAAACTTAAATACCCTATACATTTCTATACTATCGGTTCATAAAATCTATCTTCTTTTTTTTCTATTGCTGGCTCTTGCTTATTTCCCGATGTTTTCTTACCGGATGAGCCTCAAGAACGACGCTTTAACCCTTTCCTATCCCCTTTTCTATTTTTTCAGCGAGCAGATCCAACAGGGTATTATACCCTGGTGGCACCCGAATCTTCATATGGGCTTTCCGCTTCATGCCGAACCGGGCTTTCCTTTCTTTAACCCCATTACCTGGATCTGGTCGATTTTTGGATCCAACCTTTATTTATATACCCTACAGGTCTGGACCTATATCATCCTATCCGGCATCGGCATGCTCCTCCTGGGCCGCTGGCTGAACCTCTCCCGAATCACGCAAGTATTTATAGCGCTTGCCTATACCGTATCGGGGTATTATGCGGCTCATTTACAGCATCTTCATTACCTGTTTGAAGCGAGTTTTGTGCCTTTTTGCCTGCTGTTTACCCTCAAACTGATCTATACACCCGGGCTGCGCAACGCTTTATTCCTTGCTATCAGCCTGTTTTTCTTGATTAATTCGGGGTATCCTGCCTTTGTTTTGTTCACCGCCTATTTTTTATTCATTTTATCCGGCCTCATCTTTTTAACAGACCCTTCGACCAGAGCGGGTTTTAAACGTTTTATGGGATATTTCCTGGTAGCGATCGGGTTCGCTGCAGCGCTGTCCCTACCTTATATTGCTTCTATAGCAGAGATCTATCCCTTGTTTAACCGGATCAGGCCAAATTCCCTGTTATCCTCCAGCGAAACCGGAGGATTAAGCGTTAATTCATTTATCTCTATCTTATTTCCGCTTGCTTCTGCAACAAACCGGGAGTTTTACAACACCGATCTTACCTGGAACAATCTCTATACCGGCCTTTTTACGCTTGTCTTTTTTATCTATGGGCTGCTTCTCTCAAAGAGCCGGCTTAAAATGCCTCTTTTCCTCACAGGATCTTTTATGCTCATCCTTTCCCTGCAGGGAAGTCTGAAAATGATCTTCTACAAGTTCATTCCCTTCTACTCCTTTATTTCTTCTAACGGAGGATCAAGATTGTATTTTATGCTGATGGTCATCATTATTGCCGGCTGGGGGTTGGATATCTTTCTGGAGTCGGCTGCCAGTCGAAAATTAAAAAATATTCTTTACTGGCTGACCGGCGTTTTTATCCTGGTTGCAACAGGCTGTTTCTTCAGCGGGCTTTCATACGGAGAACCCTCCTTGTTTGCCGCCATAAAAAATATCTCTATTCAAAATGCCCTGTTTATTCAATGTATATCAGGGTTATTGTTCTTAGCCGTAGGGCTTTATTTCTGGAAAAACAAAAAGATCATTGTCTCGCTCGGCATTACAGAAATGATCATTGCCTTTGTGATCAACCTGCCCTTCACGGGCCTGAGCATCCGGCCAACTTCCGCCATGCAGAAACACATCGACAGGGTCGTCCAAAGCCAAAAATCCGACCCTGCGCTTTTCTCCCTCAGAGAGATAGGCAAAAAAGACAGTATCGACAGGATCATAAGGGAGCCGATATTTTATTCCAACGCAGTGGGATTGATGCCGCTTTCTTCTTATCCATCTTCTTATAAAAGCTATTCTGATTTTATCCGAAAAGGAGGCGAGAAACTGATTGGCTCACAAAAAGCCCTGTTCAGCCTAACGGGGCTTAAAGCTTCTACTCTTTCCTATCCTAACGATCTTCCTCCGCAAACGATCGCAATGCTTACCGATCTACAACCTATAGGAAACCCAACTGCTTCGATATCCGAAAATGAACTGATCATTGATGAACTCTCTATCACTGCAGGCAGGGTATCGGCGCTTATCCGAAGCGCCATCGATGATACGGCGGTAGTAGCGCAAAACTATTCCGACCGTTGGCAATACCGGGTGAACGGTAGAACGACCGCCCCCTTCCCCATAATAGAAACGCTTACAGGCATCCCTATCAAACAAGGCGTTTCGCTTATTGAAGGCAATTACATACCCCGTACAGTTATCGTTTGTATGGCGATAAGTATTTTTGCATGGGCGGGCATATTTATTATTTTGATCGCCTTCAGGAAAAAAGCTAACCTTTGAACCAATAAGAGATTATGTTTACGGGTATCATTGAAACAATCGGCACGGTAACAGCCATACATGAAGAGGGCGCCAACAAATCTTTCTGGATATCCTCTTCCCTGTCTCACGAGTTGAAAACAGACCAAAGCGTATCGCATAACGGCGCCTGCCTGACCGTTGAACAGGCGATGGCCGACCGCCATAAGGTCACCGCCATTGCCGAAACCCTGAAAAAAACCAATCTGCAGTTCTGGCAAACCGGCGAAAAAGTAAACCTCGAAAGAAGCCTGCTGTTCAATGGCAGGATAGACGGCCACCTGGTACAGGGACATGTCGATACGATGGCCGACTGTATCGATAGAAAGGAGCTATCGGGCAGTTGGGAACTACGGTTTGCCTTCCCAGAAAAATTCTCCAGCCTGGTCATCGAAAAGGGATCAATATGCATCAATGGAATAAGCCTGACCATCTTTGACGTTTCTAAAAACGAGTGCTCTGTAGGCATTATTCCCTATACGTTTAATCATACCAATATATCAGGCATTTTGCCAGGGATGAAGGTAAATGTTGAATTTGACATGATGGGAAAATACGCTCAAAGGATACTATCAGCATCTTACACCCTTAACGCGCCGAGCCTGCATGAAAGATAACCCTTCTGTAGCCATCGTTATTCTCAACTGGAACACGTCGCGGTACCTGAAGCGGTTTTTACCTTCTGTTTTGAATATTACTTATGAAAACAAACGCATTTATGTGGTAGACAATCATTCATCAGACGACTCCCTGACGATGCTGAGAAAGGATTTTCCCCTGGTCAATGTTATAGAAATGGAGGCTAATGTCGGATTTGCCAGCGCCTATAACTATGCGATATCGGTTATTAAATGCGATTATTTTCTCCTTCTGAACTCCGATATTGAAGCGACGCCCGGACTGATAGACCCCGTGATCAGGCTAATGGAGAAGGACCCGAAAATATCCATCTGCCAACCTAAACTGCTTTCTCTCGATGAAAAACACATGTTCGAATATGCGGGGGCCTGCGGCGGATGGATAGACAGACTGGGGTATCCGTTCAGCCGGGGCAGGGTGCTGCTTACCGTTGAAGACGACCATGGGCAGTACGACCAGACAGAGGAAGTCTTCTGGGCTAGCGGCGCCTGTATGTTTGTCAAATCAAAAGTATTCGAAACCATCGGGGGCTTCTATGATTACTATTATATGCACCAGGAAGATATCGATCTTTGCTGGCGCGCGCAGAACTCCGGATTCAAGATATATGTTTGCCCCGAAGCGTCAGTATACCATATCGGCGGGGGGACCTTGTCATGGGAGAACCATCTCAAAACCTTTCTCACTTTCAGAAACAATTATATCTTACTCACCAGGAACCTTCCGTTCTGGCATTGGCCGCCCCTGGTAACGCTCAGGCTGATACTGGATATGGCCGGCTGCTTTTATTTTATTATCAAGAAAGAAACAGGCATCAGCAAAGCCATCATTAAAGCGGAATTGGCTTATCTGTACTGGCTGTTCTTTTATAAGAAGAAAAAAAATCATCAGCCTAAGGGATTTAAAACCAAAACGGGAATCTACAGGGGAACGATCCTGTTCCATTATTTTATGAACAGACGGAAGTTTTCAGCGCTGACAGACAGTAAAAGATACCGTCATAAATAAGACCGCGCCAATTGATGACTTGCGCCTTCTCTAAACAAACGCCTCCATAGGACAGGCCCGATCTCTGCAGCGCGGATTCATGCAATGACAGTATGCTGCGCGGCAGGAAATAAAACAGGTCAATACCGGTTACCGGAGCATATATTCCGGGAATTTTTCCTGCAGCGCCTGGCTCAATTCTTCCGACACTATACCTGCTACCTGTTTTGCGCCCTCGTTGGTAAAATGGATAGCGTCATAATAATATACGCTGTTTTTCGGCATCCTGGCAGCCAGGTCTATGACCGGCGCGCCGGCGCGCAAGCAGGTTTCTCTCAGCCGCGTATTGTATAACTCCAGCAATCGCCAGAACAATTCGCCATTCATGTCTTCGCCGATCTTTGAAAGCGCAAGGTTTGCCTTTGTGAGGCTATCCGTTCCCGATCCGTACAAGCTGGGCTGGGTGATAAATACCGGCTGGATCTGGTAAGCGCGGCAGGTATCGATCAGTTGTTCAATACGTTTACCATACGAGGAAAGAAAAAGCTCCTGCCCCGACAATCGCTGTCGTACCTGCTCTTCCGTTAAAACAAGCTCGTTGCCTGCGCGGGGCAGCTTAAGCGCCTGGGTGGTATTATTGAACCGTTGCGCTCTCCATCCCCTGGCCAGGTTCACTGCCAGGTTCACTGTTTCCAGGCTATTATACAGATAATGCTTAAGATCTGGATAGGCGCCCCGGGTATTCAGTTTATCATGGAAGCTGGGTTGATCGTTTTCCACATCATTAATGCCTATAAGAAACAAAATGACCTTGGGTCTCAATGCCACCAGATAATCATTCAGCATAACCTGGTGTCCAAAGGTACTATGGCCATCGAGGCCGGCATTATTAAGCCATACATTGCGGAATGTTTTTTTGAGCGCTTCGCCGGTTAGAAAAGGCCAGGTATGATCGTCGCTCAGGAAATGGCATTCCGTGGCGCTTCCGCCTACGGTAATGATAGATAGATATTGCCGCATATCAGCAGGCATTTCAGGCCCCCGGAGCCCCAGGGCGTTCCGGGTATTCGTTATCTCGTTATCCAGCCTTGGGTTGATCTCATTCCTGATCAGTATTTTCTGATCAACAGGAAGTAATATCCTATCGCCCTTTATCCGGAAATGAAAAGGATTGTAAATACGAAGCGCAATCTCCAGCCCTATCCACACAACTATCAAAAGGTATATGCTATACCCCGTGGTTTTGATTATTTTATGGCGCGCTCCCTTTGCGTTGTTCATAGCGTGATTTACCTCGCTTGGGCGTTGTACCTGAAAGAAACAGGATCGCTCTTGCGTTGTATTCAGTAATTTACTCTGTCAAATGTACGCGAACAGGCTTATCTCATCAGGTACATTTTTCCGTAGCCATTATTAAAGAAAACATCGGTATTGTCATTTTTAGCCTTATACTTCTCCATGCGCCTGCCATTCAATGTCGTAACAAACCGGTAAAGATAAACGCCATTAGCCAGCTTTTGCCCGAACTGATCGGTTCCATCCCATTTAAATTCCGTTATATTTCTTCCGATATGTATCGGGCCCAATTCCTCCTTGGTAATTTCCCTGACCACTTTGCCGGTTACGGTAAGCACCTGGATCTTCATATTCTGCGGTATCTCGCTGCCGGTAATGGTAAACACAAAAGCGGTGGACGTGCTGAAAGGATTCGGATAGTTCAGCAGGTTAGAGATCATGGGTTTGCTGATCACCGTAAATGATACCCGGTATTCATTCTGACCCGCTTTATTGCCGCTCCTGTCTTTTCCCTTTACGATCAGTTCATACTCGTCGCCTTCCGCATCATACTGCTGGGAGAAAGAAGGTCTGAAATCTATCGTAGCGGTATTATCCGATCCGCTCGAAGCTGGAATAAAGCTAAGCGTATCATTATCGAAATGATAGGTTCTCAGCGTTCCGTCGGGATACCTGATCTGGACGGAGCTCAACGCCGTATCATTCAGCAACAGGAATTTTGCCTCGTCTTTCAGTTTGATCTGAATATGCGGCCTGGCGGACACCAGGTCGCGGTTCATGATATGCACGCCATCAAAAGTGACGTCGAGCAATGGATTAGTGAGATCTGTTTTTACAAAAAAGTTATGATACAGGAAATTATTAAAATGATAAAGCTCCGGCTGGTCGTCGTCGGGGTTCAGGTCTACGAACAAAGAATTTGATCCCGGGTACTCTTTGGTATCAATCTCAAATCGCAGCATAAGAGTATCTCCCGATACCAACGGCTTTTGCCTGGGCAGGCTGATCGTATGGGGAGTATTGTTATTATCCACGATGATGACCTTTACCGCAACGCTGTCGAACGGATGTTTACTCACGTTTTTAAAGGCAATGCTGAACTTCAATGTCTCGCCCACTTCAAGCGTATCCTTTGCCGTAAGCGCAAGGTTAGGCGCGAGCATGCCTTCGGGCGCCGCAGTATAATACACTTTCCAGGATTTGAGCTGGAAAGGCGTCAACGAAACCGAGTCGATATTTCTCATGCGCAGTTTCATAAAAGGATAATCAGCGACGCTGACAGAGGAGATATCAAAGCTTTGAACGTTCCTGGGCAAGGTATGCAGCAAGGTTTCATTTTTATGCGCATCTATGCCTATGATATCCACGCTGGGATTGTCTGTCGAGGGATCCTCCAACGAGACGCCGTTCCAGATAACGTCCTTCCATTCTTTTGCGGGACCGAATACCGGGGATGTAATATAGCCAAGCGTATCGGGGGTGTACACGGTAGCGGCAAGCTTTCCCCTGTCGAATATGCTATCCGTTTGATAATACAAAGGCGTAAAGGATTCGCCGCCTTTCTGGTACATAAAGATCCACGCCCGGGGCTTGTACATGGAATCAATATTCATCATGCCCTCGGCCAATAACCGATGGTATAAAGAACTATAGGACCCTCCGTTATACGTTGTATCGCCCCTCCAGGTAGCGCTATATGAATTAGGAATATCCTTGTCCATGCTCCTGGCTATCACATAAAACCCGGTAGGAATGCTATCCATAAAATTCATGATCAGCCTACGCGATGCCGGCGTCATGTAAGAGAACTCGAAATTATAATACCGCCGGAAGCCGCAATTGGCGCTGCCGCTACCCGATTTATACAGGTTTTCGCCGTTGGGCCCCACATTGGACCATGGTTTAAAAGAAACCGGGTCAAATACGTTAAACACAATAGAGTTACCTACGCAGGCGCTGGCAATATAGGGATTGTCATTAATGGTGACATTCAGTTCGCTCTCTCCGCTTGCCCCTGTGGGGAAAACGCCGTTTCGGATAAATACGCCTGTGGATCTCTTGCCATACTTCCATTCCCTGCTCATGGTATCCAACGCCAATCGCTGGGTCTCAGATTTGGCATGCTGGAAATAATGCGACTGGTTATATCCTTCATGATCGCCATTAATATAGGTAAAGGAAGACGTGTTCCAGATATACGATCCTCCCGACGCAGGAACGATGGCCACGCGCCAGTAATATACCACGCTATCCTTATAGCTGATCCCCGGATCAAATTCCAACACTCCTCCAACGGAAGCGATCGTTTTGCTGATCTTCAATGGAGAATCGAATAGCGCGGTGGTATCCATTTCCATTACATAATTTTTCTGGGGGCTGAATGGATTGGCGGTAGAAGCGTACAGCTTTGAGGTAGGCGTATTAATAATTGCATAATTATAGGGATAAACCGGGCGCGCTTCATCTTCAAAAATGAAAAACTCCTTTGTAACCTTGTTATTGGTTTCGGATATTTCATCCACCGCATTATCCGCGTCTATATCAACAATGATCTTATTGAGCCCCTTATCCCGGTTCGGGTTAATGGGCACGCTCAAGGTTAATGAATCGGCATAGCGGATGCCGCGGATCTTTCCTCTGTATATGGATTCTGTTATGCCATCGGGATACTGACGGCTCAGTTCCACCACGATGGAATCCTTAACCGCTCTGCCAATGTTTACCATCCTTACCTTTACGTCAAAAGCGTCTTCCGCTATAGAAATAAATGAAGGATTTATTTTCACCTGCGCATCTTCAACAACATAATCAGGTTTGGGCTGCCCGTTCATGTAGATGGCGGGGTCGCCATGGATGGCGATCTCTTCCGCATGCAACCTGGCATAATAGTCCGAGGGCCCTGCGGCATTGATCATTTGCTGCATGGCGTCCCTGGTGATCTCTCCCAGGGTCTTCCCGAAGTCTACCTTCGAAATAGAGGAGTACATGTTCTTCAGGTACAGGTTCAGGTAGTTGACGATGCCATAATGCGTGCTGGCCACGAAAGCAATACTGCCTCTTTGTTTGGCTAAAACAAACCTCTCAGAAAGCGTTACATGCTGCTGCGCCCGCTGCGCATTGTATGCAAAAAAGTTACCCGCATAACAACCGTTCACGAAAAATACAGGGTACTTTCCTTCGTTATTGTAGCTCTCGGGATTGTCGAGGTTGAACTCCAGCGTTGTCGCGGAGGAGTGCCCGAAATAATTCAGTATGCTAATGCCTTCTTCAAAAAGTTTAGCGATGCGATTGCTGTTATTCTGGTCGTCGGGCACAGCCGTATTTTTACAGAAGCTATATACATTTCCTCCAAACAACGTGTCTTCAACCAGTTGCCTGTATACGCTCATATAATTACACAATACCACCCCGAGATAGGGATCGCTGGCGCCGGTAACATGCACAATATTCTTCATCCATTCCCTTCCGGCCAATGTATTAGCCGAGGTTTTCTGCGTCAATTCATAACCTTTTATCTTTTCGAGGTAGTCTTCCACTTCTTTTCCGTTGATCGCCGACAACCTGCCAATCGGAGTTACAGCGATCGGCGAGGTCAGCCCGTCGGCGCTAAGAAGGTTATCCGACGCCGGGTAGCCGAATGTCGGCACCAGGTTTAGTTTCTCCACGTCAACGCCTGTTTCATTCCTCCGGTAATCATAATAAGTAATGCCATGCCCGATCAGGAAAACAAATTTTGGAGCGGTAGCAAATGTAGCCCTGGCATATCTTAAAAAATTTCTGATAGACGAAGGGTGTTTGTTGACGCCAAAGGCAAACTGATCCACCAGTTCATCGATATCTACCACCTGCGCCTCATACCCTCCCCCTTCCGCAGAAGACCGGTAATTTTTATATTCCTCAACAGGATTATTGCCATGCGTACCTGTTAACAATGAGGCATGAGTAATGATCAGGTAATCGCCCTGGTTTATAAGATCCTGGAACCGCCTGAACGTTTTAGGCGTAAGGCTGCCGACAATATTGATATTGGACGTTTCTTCATTCGTCAATACCAGGTCCCTCTGCCCTGCTGCGCCAAGAACTACCCTGACAAGGCCCGGCGTAGCAATATCCGCCGTTATCCTTTCGCCGTTAGCCAGGTCGTATAACACCGGCGCTGTGGTTCCATAATTAAAATTGCTGATCTCTAAATAATAGCCGCTACCCGATGCAGGAAGACTGAACCTGAAACTTTTCTGGTTATCAAAATTGAATAGCCGGGGATAGGTCAGTTCATAAAACGACGATACAAACCTGTCGGTTGACACCGCTGACACATTCTGGTATTTGATCGTAGCGCTGCCGCTGTTGATATAGGAAAGCGGAACAGGAACCGTGGTCAATACTTCATTAAAATAATCTACCGCCGTATCAATGACCTCATTATTGTTCACCGATACCTTTATCCTGCGGGAATTCAGCGCGTCGCCCATTACGCCAAAGCGCAG
>JAEUVR010000373.1 GCA_016786785.1 Chitinophagaceae bacterium | reverse complement strand
GCCTATATCACGGCAAGATCCCAAAAAGAATATGGACAGAATGTTGTTATCCTCGATCCATGGGATGAGCAAACAAAGATCGGCGCAACCCACGGCATACCTGCAGCGGGTTTTAATCCCTTTGATTTTATTAAAATGGATATGGATGAGTTAAGAGATAGCTGCGAACAAATAGCCGCTTTCCTGGTTCCCGACAAACCCGGCGAGAAAGACCCCTTCTTTACAGACAAGAGCAGGACCTTAATAAAGTCAATGCTTATGCATATTGTTACCTTTTTGCCTGATGAAGAGCATAATTTCTGGACGCTTTATAAAATGCTTAGGCTGAACGAAGAAGCATGGATAGGGCTGCTGTTGGATATGGAAGCAAATACCGAGCAGGACGGGCTGATCAATATCGCAGCGCAGGAGTTTTTAGGGCTTCAAAATGCAGGGGAAATGATGGCCACGATAAGATCGGTGGCGCAAACAGCTACCTCTATATTTGAAAGCCCCCAGCTTAGAAGGTCTCTTGAAAGAACCGATTTCAATCCATACGACCTGCCAAACGGAAATACGACGGTGTATATCGTCATCCCTGAAAGGTATTTGGAAACGCATGCAACATGGCTTCGTATGGTTATCGGTTTGTGTTTAAGAGCATGCAATGCGAGGCCAAATAAAAGAGTATATTATTTGCTTGATGAATTTGCTGTGATGGGTAAAATGAAAGACGTGCAAAAAGCCTTTGCCTTTGCAAGGGGACAAAATATTGTAATGTGGTTTTTTGCGCAGAACCTTTCACAGATAAAAGAGATCTATGGGGAAGACGGCATGAATACTTTTATTGGAAACGCAGCCATGCTTCAATGTTTTGGCGGCATGAAAGATCAGTACACGCAACAATATTTCAGTAAGGCTTTTGGTAAAACAACGGCCGCGAAAAGAGTGGTTACGACAGGGACTAACTCAGGAAGGGATTCTTCCTCCACTTCAGTTTCAACGAGTACCCAGACTTATGAAAAAGACCTGGTCTCTCCCGACGAAATAGAAACATATAACAATGGCATCTTCTTTATTGGAGAAGGGCTTAAATTATTTAATAATAAACAACCATGGTTTAAGCATATTTTTGACGGCATACCCCTCAATGATCCCAATATAAGAAAAGAGGACCTGAAACTGCTCAAAGCAGGGCAAATGCCTCACGATCCATGGTATGAATATTACAAAAAGCAAGCAGACGAAAAAAGAGTATTTAATTAGATTAAACTATTTGATATGACCAGGGAAGAATACGTAGCGCTCAATAGAGAACTGATGCACGATAAAATATCGCTTGAAGGACAATTGAGGCGAACAGAGGCTGAGATAAAAAAAATTGACCAAAACCCTGACAAGAAGGAGGAACTGGCAAAACTAAAAAAGGAGGAAGCTGAAATTAAGAAAGAGCTTGCTTTGGTGAAGGAGAAAATGACAAAGAATTACGAAGCAAGAAAGCAAGCCGAAAGCAAGACCATTGCCAGCAAAGTGAAAGATTACGGAAAAGAAAGGCTTGAAAAGGCGAAGGCGTACAAAAGACAATATGAAATTGTTCGAAATGTATCCAAAGCAGTGATGGAAGGGGCTTCTGTCTATAAAGGCGCGCCTGACATACACCTTAGGCCCCAGCCCCAGGTGGTTGTCGAGAGCATAAAGCACGAAGAAAAGGTGGAAGAAAAATTGATTAGGAAATCCGCGAAGCTAAAAGAGGCGGAGCTGCTGAATAAGGCTTCAAAAAGAGACGATAATAAGAATGACGCTGAGAAAAAGCAGGAGGAAATAGAGCGGGCAAAAAGGATTGAAGAGATTATGAAAAAAAAGGAAGAGGCCAAGACGAAATCGAAAACTTTGTAAGAGCTTCAAAGCATACTCATCTTTGAATTAAATTTATAGGGCATTGTAATTGCTGCAATGACTAAGAACAACGCCAAAATCAGCATTGCGATAGAGGTTAGATGTTCCGGGCTTGTATTCAACGCGTACAAAGCAGCAAAAAACAAAAGCAATGAACTTGCTCCCAAAAGTATAGATAGCGTTACAGCCAAAGCCTGATTTTTCCAGAAAAATTGTCCGATAAGGCAAACGAATAAAATCAAAAAGAAACAAAAGCAAATAGTATCAATTATTTGTCGGAATGCAATGGAATGGTTTGCGGTCATCTCAATCAACAGTATCCCTAATGGAATTACAAAAGCTGTCTCTTGCCAAAATATCAGTCCTGAGGTTAGGGGTTTAATTCTCATCTTCTTAGCTTTTTGAGAGCGTATTATTTGAGTAAAAGGCTATTTCTTTTTATGTCGACCATAACGGTTACTTGTCCTGACATTTTTGTATGTTCCGCCTTTGTGAGAACTGCCTTTCCCACTTGAATAGCGTCCGCCATGACTTGATGTGTGCTTACTGCCGGAATACCGCTTTTGCGCTGATGCCTGATTTGATATCAAAATCAAGGCTGCTGAAAAAAATAATCCTAATAAAAATGTTTTTTTAAGCATCTCGTTTGATTTATTAGGCTCTAAATATATGTTTTTTCTCATTGCCGTCTATATAATTGGATTGTCAAAAGAGTCTCGCCTGTAAAAATCATACGACTTCAATAATATGCGTATATTCCATGAGGAAAACTGATCTGTAATGAAACATATCTCCTGTTATATTTTGTTGTGTGCGCTCGCATTTTTATGTTTTAACGCTAACGCGCAGACTTCTGAATGGGTCATGAAGAAAGAAAGGATCGTTACCTCCTGGAGCGAACAGGTCGATCCCTCCCGGCCGCTCCCGGAATACCCGCGTCCGCAATTGGTAAGAGAGAACTGGCAAAACCTGAACGGCCTCTGGAATTACCGGATCACGGCTAAGAGCGAATCCATGCCTGATTCCTATAATGGAAAAATACTGGTTCCCTTTGCTATTGAGTCCGCGCTCTCGGGCGTGGGAAAAACGGTAGGGAAGGACAGCATGCTCTGGTATAATACCCGCTTTACCCTGCCGCGCGCAATGAAAGGGAAAAAGATCCTTTTGCATTTCGGCGCGGTCGACTGGAAAGCGGAGGTTTTCCTGAACGGCCAGTCTATCGGCGTCCATGAAGGAGGCTATGATCCCTTCTCTATTGATATCTCGCCATTTCTTAAAAAAGGAGAACAAGAGCTGACTGTAAGCGTCTGGGACCCTACCGACAAGGGACCGCAGCCGAGAGGAAAGCAGGTGGCGCAACCGAAATCGATTTGGTATACTCCTGTGACGGGAATATGGCAGACCGTATGGCTCGAGGCCGTACCCCAGACCTTTGTCCGCGAGATAAGGCCTACTCCCGATATCGACCGGCAGATCTTAGCCCTTTCTGTTGACGTGTTCGATGCGAGGGAAGGCGATAGAATACGCGCCATTGCGCTGGATGGGCAAACGATAGTGGCGGAATCGGAAACCTTAGCAGGAACCGAGGTTTTATTGAAGATCGACAAGCCAAAACTTTGGTTGCCGGATGATCCCTTCCTGTATGATCTCCAAATAACAGCGCTGCGCAATGGAAAACCTGTAGACCAGGTGAAAAGCTATTTTGCCATGCGAAAATCATCCATAGGCATAGATGCGAACGGTATCAAAAGAATGCTGCTGAATAACCGTTTTGTCTTTCAGTATGGGCCGCTTGACCAGGGCTGGTGGCCCGACGGGCTTTACACGGCGCCTACCGACGAGGCTTTGAAATTTGATATTGAGAAGACCAAGAAAATGGGCTTTAACATGATCCGCAAACATGTAAAGGTGGAGCCTGCCCGATGGTATTATCACTGCGATAAGCTGGGCATGCTTGTATGGCAGGATATGCCCAGCGGCGATCTCGGCAATCGCTGGAACTCGCGCCCGGGAGTATATGGCCTGGCAACGGAAAAGGAACGCAGCCCCGAATCGGAAGCGTATTACCGCAAGGAATGGAATGCGATTATCGACGCGCTCTATCCCTTCCCTTCGATCGTGGTATGGACGCCTTTTAATGAAGCATGGGGTCAGTTCAAAACGGCGGAGATCGCGAAATGGACGGCTCAGAAAGACCCTTCGCGCCTGGTCAATATCGCCAGCGGCGGTAATTTTTTCCCGGTGGGCGATATCATCGATCTGCACAATTATCCCGAACCGGCGATGCCGCGCCCCGATCTTTTCGGAGAGAAACAGGCATTGGTATTGGGAGAGTTTGGCGGATTGGGCCTGCCTGTGAAAGGCCATGTATGGCAGGAGCAGGAAAACTGGGGCTACCAGAGCTTTACGAGTGAAACGGCGCTATATGATCGTTATGCTTCCTTTATCGACGCGCTTCCCGGGTTTATTAAAAATGGGCTATCTGCGGCCGTCTATACCCAGACCACTGATGTGGAGATAGAAGTTAACGGGTTAATGACCTACGACCGGAAAGTCGTCAAAATGGCGGCAGACAAACTCAGGAAGATCCATCAACAACTATATGATCCGGCCCTGGTAGAGATAAAGTAAGCGGCGCATGACCATCAAACGCACGCGCTTCGCTGGTTCTGCGGCAATCGCATAGTTGATATATAAACTGATCTTCCTATATTCATCGCTAACTGTTTTGTTTATGAAAAATTATATCTTCTTATTGTTGATCTCTCTGCAGGCGCCCTATGTCTTTGCGCAGGAAAGAGATTCCCTGATGTATTTCGATCCGCACCTCGGTAATTTTGACCCGCATGAGACCGTTCAGTTCATTCGTCCTCCTTATGAAGACGGTTACCTTAATAACCCGCATAAGGGAACGACCAGTTTCCAGCGACTGGCGGGAGATGAGCTCTATCCCGGGCTCAGATGGGATGACAGTAAGGCGCCTATGTCGTTCGATCCCTCGCCCCGGAAAATAAAAACGATTAAGAATTATCCTCCCACGCCCATCGCTTATATCCGATGGAAATGGGCCGACCTGGAACCCCGAAAAGGAGAGATCCGGTTTGATGCGGTGGAGGCCGCGCTGGCGGCGGCCAAGGCAAGAGGGCAAACCCTGCAACTGCGTTTTCAGCCTTTCACCGGCGACGATACGCCCAAATGGTATTGGAAGACAGGCGCAAAAGTGGACGAAGCGTATAAAAAATGGAGAGGCATATCCCTGCCCGATCATAACGATCCGCTCTATATAAAACACTGGGGAGAGTTCATAAAGGAGATGGGTAAACGATTTGATGGACGTCCGATCCTTGAAACGGTAGACCTTGCCTATGGCGGCGAATGGGGCGAAATGGGCGGCAATGCGAGTCCTGAAACGGCCAGGAAACTGGTAGAGATCTATTATGAGGCATTTCCTACCACTACCCTTATCTTGATGGCGGGATCGCCGGGAGCCGAATATGCTTCCAAGCATACAAGCCGGTCTGTAGGATGGAGGGTGGATTG
This sequence comes from Chitinophagaceae bacterium, assembly GCA_016786785.1. Classification (GTDB taxonomy): domain Bacteria; phylum Bacteroidota; class Bacteroidia; order Chitinophagales; family Chitinophagaceae; genus Flavitalea. Next base: position 3,973 of record JAEUVR010000373.1, on the reverse strand, counting down.
TTTCGGCGATTTCAGCAAGGGCGGATGGCGCAAGAGAGATACAACGGAGAATGGATGGAACCATATGTATGTCGCTTATCCATCGCTGTATGAACTGGACGGCCTGAAGGATAAATGGAAAACCGCGCCGGTGATCCTGGAGACCTGCGGCACTGTTTCATCCTGGTATAATGAGGGATACGATATCGATAAAATATTGAGCGTCGCGCTTCGGTTACACGCTTCCGTGTTTATGCCGAAATCGGTGAAAGTACCGGACGTGTGGATGGATAAGATCATGGAGTTTAATAAAAAAATAGGCTATCGGTTCTATATTTATAATATGACGGTTCCTAAGAAAGCCGCGCCTGGAAAGGAGATAAAGATCATGACGACCATCGATAATGAAGGCGTCGCCCCGATCTATCACAAATATGATTTTGCGCTTAAACTGACCCAGGACGATAAAGAATATGTTTACCTGTCGGACCAGGATATCAGGAACTGGATGCCCTTATATAGTTTTTTTACCGATACGTTGAAAGTTCCTGCCTCCTTTACTAAGGGAAAGGCTACCCTGAGTTGCGCGCTGCTTGACAGTAACGGCCGCCCTGCCGTAAAATTCGCCATAAAAGATATCGACAAGGACGGATGGCATCCGCTGGCGACCATAACGATTGACTAAGGGATAAGTTTTTAAATTTGTATATTTCTGCGATTAAACATAAGAGATATGCGAAAGGAATTTATCATATTTGAAATTATTGCCATATTGGCCGGGGCCCTGTTGGGTTATTACCTGCATGGCGCCTGGTATATATTGCTGGCAATTGCATTGATATTGGGAGGGATGGGCCTTTTTGATATGACGCAAACCAAGCATTCCATCATGCGGACTTACCCGATCGTGGGTCGCATGCGTTACTGGATGGAGACGCTTCGCCCCAAGCTGTATCAATATTTTATAGAATCTGATATTGACGGCCGCCCTGTTAACCGGATCGACCGGTCGACCATTTACCAACGCGCGAAAAAGGAGCTGGACACCATGCCTTTCGGAACGCAGCTGGACGTATATGAAGATGGATATGAGTGGCTGAGCCATTCCATTGCCCCCAAAGATTTTCATAAACTGGATCATAATCCCCGCATACTGATCGGCAATAAAGACTGCGCCCAACCTTACAGCGCGAGTGTTTTTAATGTGTCGGGGATGAGCTTCGGGTCCCTGAGCAGCAATGCGATCGAAGCGCTTAACGCCGGCGCCAGGTTGGGAGGTTTTGCGCACAATACCGGGGAAGGAGGGATCAGTCCTTATCATCTTAAACCCGGCGGCGATATTATCTGGCAGATCGGAACGGGCTATTTTGGCTGTCGCGATGAGCAGGGGAAATTTTCTCCTGAACTATTTGCGAAAAACGCTTCCATAGAACAGATAAAAATGATCGAGTTGAAATTATCGCAGGGCGCCAAACCAGGGCATGGCGGGATATTGCCTGCCAGGAAAAATACGCCCGAGATTGCGGCTATCCGTCATGTGAAGCCTAACACCGCCGTTTATTCTCCTCCCTATCATACCGCTTTTAATACCCCCCGCGAACTGGTGTTGTTTCTGCAGCAGCTGCGCAGATTATCGAATGGTAAACCGGTAGGAATAAAATTGTGTATCGGCAAAAAAAGCGAATTCATAGGCGTCTGCAAGGCGATGATAGCGTTGGATATTTATCCCGATTTTATTACGGTAGACGGCGGCGAAGGCGGAACGGGCGCGGCGCCGCAGGAATTTTCCAATCATGTGGGCGCGCCCATGATGGATGGACTTGCTTTCGTGCAGAACATGCTGGTTGGCTTCGGCATCCGCAAGCATATCCGGGTCATCGCATCGGGTAAAATATTAACGGGCTTTCACCTGTTGAGGGCGATTGCCCTAGGCGCAGATTGTTGTAACAGCGCCCGCGCCATGATGATGGCCCTCGGTTGTATCCAGGCATTACAATGTCATACCAATAAATGTCCTACGGGAGTGGCTACGCAGAATCCGGCGCTTACCGTAGGATTGGTGGTGGCCGATAAAAAAATACGCGTGGCCAATTATCATCAGGAAACCGTTAAGAATTTTGTTGAGCTGATGGGGGCTGCGGGGATCGACCGCTCTTCCAATCTCACGCGATCGCATATCTATCGCCGTATATTCAGGAATGAGGTCACTACGTTGGAGGATATCTTTCCATCGTTGGAAGAGGGTTGCATGATAAACAACAATATTCCCGAAAAATACCAGCAGGATTATGTGATGGCCGATCCGGACCGGTGGAACTAAAAATAATGGGAGAATCGCGGCAATCCCGCTTATTATTGCCGCGACGCTAAACATTATCTACTTTTATCTTATGAAGAATATGATCTCTTTTCTCAGGCATAAATCCCGTTTCAATTTTTTATTTGACGCTGAAGTGCGCAAGGCGAGCCGGCTGCATCATCTGAGCGCAGACGCTTTAAGAGAATATGAAAACCAGGCGTTTTTGAAATTAGTCCGGCATGCTTTTAAAAAATCTCCCTTTTATCGGACTTATTATCAGCAACAGGGGATATCGGCCGGCGATATAAAGAGCCTGGATGATATCCGACTGTTGCCTGTCATTACCCGGCAGATCGTCCGGGATAACGGCGAAAAGATCCTTACCTGCCCGAAGCTATTTACCGTTAAAGGCTATACCAGCGGCACCAGCGGAACTCCGCTTGTTGTATATCGCTCTTTTCGTTCCATTATAATAGAAAATGCATATGTATGGTATTTCCGGAATGCGCATGGCGTGAATCATGATTCCGGCCTGGTCTATCTCCGGGGGAACCTGGATAATTCTAAACTATTTGAATGGGATAAGTCTTCCAATTCTTTATATCTGTCCAGTTTCAATATTAACGCCGCCAATATAGACGTCTATAAGAAGTTGATAGACGAGTTTAAGCCCAAAGGGATCATGGCCTACCCCAGCTCGCTGGAATTATTATCAAACGAGTTGAGCAAAAAGGGCCTGAAACTGAATATTCCCATAGCCATCACTTCCTCCGAAACCTTATATGATTTTCAACGCGAAAAGATAAAGGAGTTTATTGGCGCGGAAACCTTCGACTGGTATGGCAATGCGGAAAGAACCATTGCCATTGAAGAATGGACGCGCGGACGCTATCACCTGGTCCCGGGCTACAGCATTGTTGAGTTCGGTCCGGATGAAGACATTATTACCACCTCGCTGATCAATTTTGCTTTCCCGCTCATACGGTACCGGGTAACCGATAGCCTTGAGCTGGCCGACAACCAGCCGCCTCCATCCGATCAATATCCTTCAACGCGCTTGATGGGTAGGATTGAAGGCCGGATTGATGATTTTGTGCATTTGGAAAGCGGGCAAAAAATCGGCCGGTTGGATATCGCTTTCAAAGGCGTCAACAATATCCTGCTGTCGCAGATCATCCAGGATCATATCAGCGGCATCCGGGTAAATATTGTGGCAAATGAACGTTTCGGCGAAAATGATAAAAACCAGCTGGTCCATAACCTGCGCTCGTTGCTGGGAGCCGCTATTCAGATCGACGTCAGGATCGTCGGCGATAAAGACATCATCAAAACAGCAAAGGGAAAATACAAACTCGTCATCAACCGGTTGGTATAGCCAACTTATAATTATTGATGATTCTATTTATGCCTGCTGAGTTTCATAGTTAAAGGAATAAAGTTGCTTCAATCAGTAAACTAAACGGCAGGATAGATAAGAGCGTAATATCAGCGCAACACTCCTACAAGTTAAAAATTCCCCGACTAAGAAGCCTTCCTTTTTTCGGTTATAGACAAGACGATGTGGATTTTTATATGAACTGCATCATAGGAATAATCAAACTTGCTTGTCATGAAAACGAATACGCTTACCAGTATCGACTTTCTGGATATTTTATTCGAGAACAGGAACAAAGCCTATGGCGCTTATGAGTTAAG
>JAEUVR010000369.1 GCA_016786785.1 Chitinophagaceae bacterium | reverse complement strand
TGCATTGCCGCTGCTGGCCAATATTTCTTATCGCCTGAAAAGGGAATTGCAATTTATGGGCGGCAATATAGATATGGAACGGTTTGTCAACAATCCCGCCGCCGACGCTATGCTCACAAGGGCTTATCGTCCTCCCTATGTCGTTCCGGATCAGGTGTAGTATTTTATCTCATTCTTATGTGATTGATTGAGCCCAACTATAAACGGCCCATCTGGGCCGTTTACTTATTATTTTTCCACGATAAAAACAAATTATCTATATGCCATCTATTGGAAGAAACCTCGTCAATACCCTGTTGATCTGCCTGCTGGGGCTTTTGTACGGATGCTCATCGGGCAATAAAACGATCGTTGTTCGACCGGTAGAAATAGATAGCTTTCTACTAAACCCCGGAAGAGGGTTTACCTCCACAGGCAATATGTTTAACGACAATATAGCAAGCAGGCGCCATCCGCTCTGCGGGGTAAACCAGCAACGATATTACTGGACTCAATTGGAGCCCAAGGAAGGCGAGATCAATTTCGCTATCATTGACAGCGCCATTGCAAGATCCGCCAGGAACGGGCAACAGCTCAACTTCAGGGTAATGTGCCAGGATGAGGATATGGTCCTGCCCGAATGGGCGATCGCCGCGGGAGTAAAATCGCCTTATTACGATAACCCTGTTTTTATAGAAAAGCAAATCAACCTCATCAAAGCCCTGGGCGCCCGCTACGATGGAAACCCGGATGTTTGTTTTGTAGACATCGGCAGTATCGGCCAGTGGGGAGAATGGCATATAGACCCGGAAGCCGCCGATCCAAAAAAAATAATTTTTCCCAATGATGAAAATGCAAAAAAGATAATCGACGCCTATACCGAAAGTTTTAAAAAAACGCCTCTATGCGCGCTGATCGCTTACAAGCAGCCCTATGGATTCTCTTATGCCATCGCCCAAAAAACAGGATGGCGGGCCGACTGCTGGGGCGATATGGATTCGCTGGGCTGGAATCATATGAAGGGCGTATATCCGCAGGCCATGGAGCAGGCGAATGCTGATGAAAACTGGAAATACGGGCCCGTCGCCTTAGAAACCTGCTGGACGATGGAAGACTGGCACAAGCGCGGATGGGATATCGATTATATCTTATCCAAAGCGCTGGAATGGCATGCCAACTCCGTAAACAATGGCAGTCAGCAAATTCCCGAAGAATGGTACGATAAGGTAATGGCGTTTGAAAAGAAACTGGGATATCGTTTTGTGCTGAGGGAGTTTTCTTATCCTTCAATCATTCGATCGGGGAAGCCGGCTGAGCTGCGCATGCAATGGGAGAATATTGGCGTGGCGCCGATATACAATCCCTATACATTAGCGATACGACTGACTTCCGAAACCGATCCCGGCAAAACTTATATCATCCCAACCGATACTGATATCAAAAAATGGCTGCCCGGCGCCATTGAAGTGGAGACCAGCATTGCGTTGCCTCCCGAAACGCCGGTAGGTAAATACCAGTTAGCCATCGGCATTGTGGACAAGGATACGCAGGAACCGGCTATCCGGTTGGCCATATCCGGTAGAACAGCGGAAGGATGGTATCCGATGGGGCAGGTCGAGGCGGAGTAAATTCAAAAAACTGGCGAAGCGTGGAATATCAACAGGTCTTAAAAACGATCATCCCGAAATAATGTAATCCTAAAAAACTTTGTCAGTTCTTTGTTCTGTCAGGGGTATCTATTCCCGGCTTTTTATCACGAAAGAAGATCATGAAAATGATCAGTACGGCTACAGCTCCCCATGCCGGGTAGAGCCATATTCCTTTCCAGTCATAACCAAAACCGGCGACAGGCGCATCCAATGCATGCGATGATAAGGAAAGCCCGGCCAGTTGAGTGCCTACAAAGGCGCCGACCCCCCATAGAATAAAAGCGATAAGGCCCTGCGCAGCGCCTCGTATCTTTTCGTTCGCTTCATCGTCCACGTAAAGCTGCCCCGTAATAAAGAGAAAATCATAACATACGCCATGAAGCAGAATAGCCGTATATACGAAAAGCGTCTGCATCGAGACCATGTCTACGCTTCCCGATAGCAAAAAATAACGAGCCGCCCAGGCAAGGATACCTATAAAAAT
>JAEUVR010000393.1 GCA_016786785.1 Chitinophagaceae bacterium | reverse complement strand
GCCACCGAGCCTTTCCGGGAAAGCAGGATGACCGACGCCAACCGCTTGCAGACGAGCGAATTGCTGGGCGATCTCTACGGTCATTTTCTTTCGGGCGTCGGCGATGCCCGGAAGATAGATACAGCTACGCTTCACCGTTATGCAACAGAAAACCTTATCCGTTTTCCTTCAGACGCATTGCAATATGGTCTGGTAGACGGTCTGAAATACGAGGACGAGGTAAGGGAGGAGATCAGGGAACGACTGGAACTGCCCGAAGGGACCGACGTTAATTTTATCCGGCCCGGCAAATATGCGAACGCCGTTGACTTCAGGAAAACCGGGAAGGAACGTATCGCGGTTATTTATGCCGAAGGAGATATTGTGGATGGAAAAGGCGAGCGGGCAACGATCGGCAGCGAAACCTATAGTCGTTATATTGCCCGCGCGCGCAATGATCAGTCTGTGAAAGCCGTTGTTTTTCGCATTAACTCAGGCGGGGGAAGCGCCCTTGCCAGTGAAAATATCTGGAGAGAGCTTTCGATCACCCGGGAGAAAAAGCCCGTCGTGGTAAGTTTCGGGGATGTAGCGGCTTCTGGGGGATATTACCTGGCTTGTAATGCCGATAGTATTTTTGCGCAGCCCAATACCATTACCGGGTCTATCGGCGTGTTCGGAATGCTGCCTAATATGAAGGGCTTCTTCAACAATAAGCTGGGCGTTACTTTTGACGCCGTAAAAACGGCGCCGGACGCCGATGCATATTCTGTTACCAAGCCGCTTACGCCTTTGCAGAAACAATTTTTTCAAAGCAGTATAGATTCGATATATCATGATTTTAAAACGCGCGTCGCAGAAGGAAGAAAAATGAATATTGACTTTGTCGATAGTATTGCTCAGGGAAGAGTATGGAGCGGGAGCCGCGCCCTGTCGCTGGGATTAGTGGACAGGATCGGCGGAATAGACGACGCTATTGCCTCGGCGGCGAACCTGGCAAAGATCAGCGCTTACCGGCTGAAAGAATACCCGGGCAAACAAAACCTGTTTGAGAAATACCTGGGATCCTCCCAGCAATCTGCGCAGGAAACCATGCTGAAGGAAGAGCTGGGAGAAGAAGGATTTAAAACCTATCATGCTATCAAAAAGCTGCGGCGGTTCATCGGTTCGGCGCAGACAAGGCTTCCCTTTGAGTTTGCGATAAAATAAGCGGACCAGGATTTTCTTTGTGTCTCCGCCGTAAGGCGGGGAGGATACGGGACAATCCCTGGCAGGAACCGTTCAGCCGGACAATAGTCTCATTAAGATCCCGGTACATTTGTAAGCGGCAGGAATTCAGGAGCTTTTTAACCGATTAATGTTTTTATGAAACTAATTAAGCTTGGATTGCTCAGCGTTTTTTTTCTATCGCTGATCCTTTTTTTGATGTCGTTGCTGATCCCGCCGGTAGTCCGGGTTTCAAGAGCCATAGACATTCATGCGCCCATTGATGCGATTCAGCCCCGGTTGGCCGATCTGCAGGAATGGAAGGATTGGAATGAGATGGCGAAGGATGAAATGGAAATAAAAATATTGTCAGTCTCACGGGACACCATAACCGTATCCTGGAAAAACGGCAATCGCCCGGTATTGAGCGCTTTTACCCTCGCCCAGTCCGGAGAGACTACCGTCGTGCAATGGTATTTTGACTTCCGGTTAAACTGGTATCCCTGGGAAAAATTCGGAAGCATTGTTTTTGATAAGCATTTTGGAACGCCTATGGAGAAATCCCTCAATAACCTCAAAAAAAAGATCGAGGGCTCTCGATAATGTTTCTATTGCGCGTATATATTTATGTTAGTTGCATTTCATCGAGGATATCCGTAATGATCTCGTATATTTTATCCAACTCTTCGTCGGAGATGCAATAGGGAGGCATCAGATAGACGGTATTTCCCAACGGCCTCAGGTATACGCCTCTGTCGATCGACTTATTGGTGAACAGGTCGCGGATATCGCTGATATAGGCGTCCTGTCCCTCATTCACTTCAAAAGCCATGATGGTTCCCGTCTGGCGGATATGCTTAATGATATTTTTGTCCTGGTAGGGCTGCAGTTGTTGGCAGAACGACCGGTGCCTGTCTGCAATACGGGAAATGCCGGCGGCAAATTCCGGCTGTTCCGCCAGGTCCAGGCTCGCCAGCGCGGCGGCGCAGGCTATGGGGTTGGCGGTGAAGGAATGCCCATGAAACAATGATTTCAATTTGTCGTCGTCTACAAATGCCGAATGGATGGCGTCGGTGCAGGCCGTAACGCCCATGGCCATCGTTCCTCCGGTCAGTCCCTTGCTCAGGCAAATGATATCCGGTTTTGTTTTGCAGTAGGAAGAAGCGAATAATTTTCCTGTTCTTCCGAAACCGGTCATTACCTCGTCGGCTATACAGATGACTTTGCGCTGTTTACAGCGTTCCAGGAACCGGTCGAGCGCTTCGGCGGTATACATCTTCATCCCGCCTGATCCTTGTATCAGCGGTTCGTAAATGACGCAGGCCGCTTCCGACAGCAGCGCGTCAGTCTGGCTTTCGTCGAGGCCCTGGAAATGGATCTCCGGATCTTCCTCCGTAGGCGTATCCGCAAACAAGACGTTAAATAACTTATCCTGAAAGGCCAGGGTAAATACGCCTCTTTCGCTTACGCTCATGGCGCCGAACGTGTCGCCATGATAGCTGTTGCGCAAGGCAATAATATGCGCGCGTTTTGTATCATTCTTATTCCACCAGTATTGTATGGCCATCTTGAGCGCCACTTCCGTCGCCGTCGAGCCGTTATCGGAATAAAATATTTTCGCAAAGGGGCCGGGAAGGATGCTCAATAAGCGTTCGGCCAGCGTCACGGCGGGCAGATGGGTGAAATTGGTAAAGATCACCTGCTCCAGGGCCTGGGCCTGCCGGTATATTTTTTCGGCAATATAAGGATGGGCATGTCCATGGATGGTTACCCACCAACTGCTGATGGCGTCGATATACCGCTTTCCGCTTTCATCAATGAGGTAAACGCCTTCGCCTTTAACGATAGGAATGGTCACAGGGGCGTATTTTTGCGGGGTATAGGGATGCCAGATCGTTCTTTTGTCTCTTTCCGCGATCGATATATTCATAATCGTCAAAGGTAAGACGGGTAGGGATATCGGCCGCGGGGGCGTCAAAAAGCGCAAACCAGGCATACTGCGACTAACAATTGCATATAAAATAAAGAGGCAACGGAAGTTAATGGCTGGCCGCCCAGGCGTTAGACTGCGAAATAAAAACCCGGCAGGGTGCAACGGAAAGATATGGGCGGTTGTCAATTCGTCGGGATGGGCAAACAGAAGGGCTGCGTCGATAGAGTTGCGGTAAATCGATTAATTTGCGCAATCCTGTTAAGCCGGCGATAACCTCGGGCGCCTCGCCCAGGCAGGGACAGATTGGGCTGCGTTGCCAGGGTTTAAATGGAAATATAAGACGGGTAAAGAGTATCCGAATGGATAATCAAAGGTTGATCAAAGATTGTATCAGGGGCATATCACAGGCCCAACGGCAGCTTTACGAGCAGTTTTCGGAGAGCATGCTATCGGTATGTTATCGGTATACCAAGTCTGTGCCTGATGCGGAAGATGTTATGCAGGAAGGGTTTATAAAAGTTTTTCGAAATATCGAGCAGTTTAAATTCCAGGGCGAGCTGGGCGGTTGGATAAGGCGGATCATGGTGAATACCGCGCTCAATTATCTGAAGAAGAACCGTAATTACCAATCGGATCTTTCCTTTCTTGATTCAGGCATGCATCCTGTTTCGGACGATAACCCGGAGATAATGCTGAGCGCCAAAGACCTGGCCGATCTGATCCGGCAGTTGCCTACAGGTTATCAGACCATATTTAATTTATACGCCGTGGAAGGGTTTACCCATGTTGAAATAGGTAAAATGCTGGGAATTAATGAAGGCACTTCCCGGTCGCAATATGCCCGCGCCAGGGGACTGCTGATCAGCTGGCTGGAAAAACAAACGGCAGAAAGAAAAACAGAATCTTATGTCAGACAATAAGTTTGAGAAACAGGTTCGACAAAAAATGGATGAGTTAAAAATAACTCCTTCCAGCGGGACCTGGGAAAAGATCGAGGCGGGGTTCCGGTCGCAGCGGCGCCGGCGCTTCAGGATCTGGCTGCCTGCTTTGCTGCTGCTGGCGGTAGGAGGCGGTTATTTTGCCTACCAGGCGCTGGACGACCAACAGGTTTCTCTTACCGGCCCTGTAACCGGGCGCCAAACAACAGCGGCGATCAATGATGTTGTTGGAGGCTCCGTAAGCCCCTCGTCCGCAGCCGCTAACGATCAGGACCAGCCTGGCGCTTTAGACAAGAGCAATAAGGATCAGGTCAATACCGAGACGAACAGAAAAAGCGCTGTTCAGCCGCTCGCGGTCGAACAGTTAGCCGGCTCGAATGCCCTGCAAAAAGGCAATAGGAAAAAAGACTCCCGCTTCGGGGGAGAATCATCTGTTCCTGATGCGAAAGCAAGAAATACCGCTACAAAAAAGGAAGATAACGAGAATGAACAAACGATATTTGGAGAGGCGTTAACAGGAGCGCCCCCGTCCCGGCGGGGTAAGCTTCCCGATCAGCAGGATAATGAGCGCAACAAGGATCGTTCCTCCATCGGCGACCGCGGCGAACAAGCGCTCGCAGATGAATCGGTCCGGCTACCACTAGCGCAGGACGATACAAAAAATGACAAAGAGGGGCTGACCGGAGAAAGCGCAGGGGGAATAAAAGAAGGCGAAAGCGTAACCGCTATACAACAAAATGAAAAGGAGACCGGCGAAGATAAACAGGAAAACGAAAACACCGAGACTGCTTCATTGAAAGGCGTCGTTGACGCGCCTGTAGAAAACGATGAAAAGCAAACGCCTGCCGTTGCGGCCAATAAAAACAAGCGCGCTGCCCGCAACTGGCAATGGGGTGTTGCTGCAAATGCGGGCATGGCATTTGTCAGGGAAGGCAATGGACTGGATTTTGGACAGACCATGATGGATGATCTTTCTATGGCGTCGTCGTCTGGCCTGATGGGCCCGTCGTTTGCTCCTTCGCCGCCTTCAACGGTGCCGGGCCCGTCGTTCGCTCCGTCAACTCCTTCGGAGATCCGGCCGGGATTGGCATTTACGATCGGCGGCATGGTGAAAAGAAATTTTTCGAATAGAATATCCGTTTCTGCGACGCTGTCTTACGCGCAATACAATACCCATACGCGGGTGGGAGAACGTATCGAACGGAACCAGATCGTGAATTCGGGCGTCATGGGATACCAGAATGTCGGTTCCTATTTTTTGAATACTAAAACGCGCGATTATTCCAATCGCTACCATTTTATCGATCTTCCTTTGACGCTGCATGTTAAGCTGAACAGAAGCGACAAGACGCCTTTTTACCTGAATGCAGGCGGATACCTGAGCAGGCTTGTCTCTTCTAATAGTCTTCATTTCGACGGCTCCAATGCGGTATATTACAGCAACGACGATTTCTTGAATAAAACGCAGGCGGGCGCCGCCGCCGGCTTCTCAATGGTTCTTTTCAATCGGGGCGCAATGCCTTTATGGATAGGGCCATCCTTGCGGTATGGCTTTTCGCACTTGCTTAAAAAAGACGTGTCCGTGAACAAGCGATTGGCCATGCCTTCCATTGATATTAAATTATTCTTCAACAAATAATATCAACGCTATCGGGATAACAGGGTTTGCCGTTTCATCTTGTTGAATGAGCGCCAGGACGGTCGTCTATTCGTCCTCTTTTCGCAGACACAGGCTGTAGGTTCAGGGAAGAACGGTCCCTGTTTACGGGCCTTCGCTGCGATTGATCTTCAGGCAAACCATAATTACATGTCGCATGGGCGGTTGAGGATATATTGCGCGCGCATGGGTAAATAGCGATTATTCATCACCGTTTGTTTTATGACGGTTCTTCGCGCTGTTGGTCATGCTTGTTTAATGCTCGACTGGCGCGTAAAAAAATCCGTTCGTACAACGCTTGTATTGTTTTTTTTGTCAACCATAAAAAATAAGGGCATGAAAAAAATATTGTTTACGGCGAAATTATTCTTTGCTGCAACGCTGGCAGTTATGCTGGGGGGATGTTTTAAGGATAGTATTACTAAAACATACTCCATCATGCGCCCGGTATATAAAAGCAGAACAGAGGCGCTTGCCGAAATAAAAAGCGGCCCCTCTCAACCGTTAAAATCTCCCGGCAAAATATTTCTCAGGGGAAACTATTTATTCGTAAATGAAGTAGACAAGGGCGTTCATGTATTTGATAACAGCAATCCTTCCTCTCTTAAGGAGGCGGCTTTTATCGCCATCCCTGGCAATATCGATATTGGTATGAAAGACCATATCCTGTATGCTGACATGTACAGGGACCTGGTAGCGCTGGACATCTCGGATCCGTTGCAGGTAAAACTTGTAAAAACGGTCCGCGATGTCTTTGCGCCCAGGGATTTCGGCGTGGGGATAGCGGAAATGGGGAATGACGATATGATCATCGCCGGCTGGATGACGAAGGATACGACGGTTTCCATAGAATCGGCGGAAAATAGCTGGGTATGCCCTAACTGCATAACATTGTACGCCAACGATGGAGGCGTCAATGTTGGCTCGCCGGCGCCAGGGATCTCCGGATCCATGGCCCGGTTTTCTATTGTTAATGATTACCTGTACGCTATTCAGTCGTCCACGGTGGGCGTGTACCATGTTGCCGATCCCCTTAATATTGAAGCAAAGAGCGCTCCCTGGGCGGGCCTGGGCATAGAAACGATTTATCCTTTTAAGAATAAACTTTTTATCGGCTCTCAAACAGGCATGTTCATTTACAGCCTGAATAACCCCGCCGCGCCTCAGAAAGAAGGCAGCTTCCTTCATGCATCGGCATGCGATCCTGTAATTGCCGACGATGCATTTGCGTTTGTCACGCTGAGGACGGGCAATTCCTGCATGAGTTCTTTAAATGAACTCAATGTGGTCAATATTGAAAATATCGGTCTGCCGCAGTTGGTTAAGGCTTATCCGATGACCAATCCGCATGGACTGGCCAAAGACGGCAACCTGCTGTTTGTTTGCGATGGGAAAGACGGATTAAAAATATATAATGCTTCAAATGTCAATGATCTGCAACTGATCAAACATTTAACGGGTATGGAAACCTACGATGTCATTGCCTGGAACAAGAAACTAATATTGGTAGCGGCTAACGGGATTTACCAGTACGATTATTCAGATCCCCAGCATATTCGTTTATTGAGCACAGTTGCCGTTAGTCATTAAACCTAAATCCGGTCAATATGAGAATGTTTTTCCCGATCCTAGTCGTTTGCTTAGCGTTGAGCGGAACAATATCCGCGCAGTCTGCTTATCCCTTCCGCTCGCAGGAATATATCGGTATGCATAACGGAGAATCGGGCGCCGCGCTTTTCTTGCAAACGATCAATGGCGTCCAGCATAAGGACTGGTTCCTGGGGTTGGGCGCAGGACTCGATTATTACAGGCTCAGGTCCATACCCTTGTTTCTTTCTGTTTCCCGGTTTATTACGCCGGCGCAACGTTCCTTTTTTATATCGGCGGATGGAGGAGTGAATTTTATGTGGCCGCAGACGGATAAAACAATCTTTTATGATAGCCGATGGAAACCCGGCCTGTATGCGGCGGGGTCTCTGGGGTATAAGATAGGATTAAAAGATAAGAGCGACGCTTTTTTGGTGAGCATCGGATACTCGGCGAAATACCTGAAAGAAAAAAGGGAGACGCCCACCATCTGCTTTAACCCGCCCTGCGCGCCGACGGTAGAAACCTATAATTACGGGTTGAATCGATTGTCCATTCGCCTTGGCTGGCAGTTTTAAGTCCACATAAGATAGATAAGAGGCGCTAACATATTTTTCATAAATTGACCGCTAAACGATCGGGACTGTTTGCAAACAAACATGCCATGTCGTTTTAATGACGATCTTTTATGAGTAATAAATATTTGCTTGGCATTGATATTGGCTCCTCTTCCGTCAAAGTCGCCTTATTGGAGATCGCTACAGGAACGCCTGCAGCTACGGCTTTTTCTCCTTCTTCCGAGATGTCCATGGAGTCCCTGCGGCCGGGATTTGCGGAACAGGA
>JAEUVR010000367.1 GCA_016786785.1 Chitinophagaceae bacterium | reverse complement strand
TTACCGAGATTGATGGTCTGCGTGGCATAGCCGGCATAGGAGATAATGATCGTCGCATTCGGGGCGACCCCGCGCAGGGTAAACTCTCCCCGGTCATTGGTGGCTACGCCGATATTGGCGTTCTGAACCCTTATGCTGGCGCCGGCAAGCGGATTTCCATCCTTATCCGTCACCCTGCCGCTGATATCAATGACTGTTTCTGCAGCGGCTGGAGCCGCGGCTATCCCTGATGATTTAGCGCGGCTGATGACAATGGTATTGCCTTGTATATCATAATTCAATGGTTGGAGGTGGAATATCTTTTCCAATGCGGCCTGCAGGGGCGTATTTCTGAGTTGAATAGATACCGGCCTGGCTGTTTCCAGGTCTTCCGCCCGGTAGAAAAAAACAAATTTTGTTTGTTTCTCAATGGCGTTGAATACCTTAAGCAGCGGGGCCTCCTTAGCGGAAAAGTTGATATTCTGGGCAACGCCCCTGGCGCTTACCTGAATAGCGGCAACTAATAAACAGATAGATGTTAGCTTCATCACTAACAGTGTTTTGGTTGAGCATCGAAGTATTCTTCCCCATTTTTCACGCAGGGAAACTCCGTTGCAATACGTCTGAAATTGCATACATTTGATTGTTTGGGTTAAAATAATAAGCAGTCCGACAGGGTTTGTTTATAGGTTAACCTGATAAAGAACCGGGTAAAGACGTCCAATCTTGCAATCCCGGTTTTTTTATTTTGATCAACCAAGTTTTTCTGTTCCGGCGCCGTTGCTGACGCCGGCATATCTATAATAATTTGATTTCTGGTTAGGGTAGGACCACGATCCTGCTGCCCTCTTCAATATTAAACTTCACCCTTGCCTGCGCCAGCACCTTTAATACCTGCGATAAAGTGAGGCTTCTCCCGATCTTACCGCTAAACTCGCCCTTTGGAATTTCCCCGGCATAAGAAACTTCAACATTATACCAACGGGCCAGTTGTTTCATCACCGTTTGCAAGTCTGCATTATTAAAATAAAACAGCCCGTTTTTCCAGGCCACCGCCTGGTCTATGTCGGCATTCCGGATCAGCTTTATTTCTCCTTTCGGGTATGCCTGGGCCTGTTGCCCGGGAGACAGCTTCTGCAGCCGACCGCCGCTGATGACTTTGACCGCGCCTTCCAGCAGGGTGGTTTTTATACTGCTCTCATCCGGATAGGCATTGACGTTAAAATGAGTGCCGAGCACTTCCACTACGGTTTCGTTTACAGCGACCAGGAAGGGTTTGGTTTTATCAGGCGCTACTTCAAAATAAGCTTCGCCGTTGATGGTTACCTTTCTCTGATCGCCGGTAAATGCCGAGGGATAGGTAATAGAAGAAGAAGCATTCAGCCATACCCCGGTGCCGTCGGGAAGGGTGAGCTGGTATTGCCCCCCTCTTGGGGTGGTCATCGTATTATAAAAAACTTCGTCGCTTTCGGCGTTTAATACCGTATAAGATAGCTGGCCGTTGGCCAACTTAACTATTCTCGCGTTACCTTGCCTTGCCAGTTCCCCTATGTTCGCATCATCCAGCGCAATGACGCTGCCATCAGCCAGCGTAAGCGCCGCCTTATTGCCTCCGGGCGCTATATCGTTCTGTATCGCCGGCTTAGGATCAACGACGCGGGCAAGTTCGGGAGAGTCGTCGCCGCTGAACCAGAAATAACCGCCAGCCAATACCAGGAGCGCGATGGATGCCGCAACCAGCCAGCGTTTAAGAGAACGAGCCCTGTGCGTCGCAGGGAGCATTATAGTATTATTAAGGCCTGTATTGCCTATACCGGCTTTTTCTTTCCACTCCAGGAAAAGTTCTTCCAGACGATTGTCATCCGTACTCACAGCAAAGCGCTTGTTGGTATAAGCGCCCTGAAGCAGTTGATCCAGCGCGTCTGTATTGCCGGTATCCTGTACCAGATCCTGCAACCGCCGAAGTTCTTCCGGGGTTATACTGCCTTCCAGAAATCTTTTAAATAACGCCTTAAGGGCCTGATCAGACATTTGATGTTGGTTTAAACTTCCGCAATACCTCTCTATCCGCTAATGGTTCTTATCAATAGACGTAATTATTACGGGGGGTAAGACAAAAATGTTAAAAATTAATTAATGAGGGCTCTGAGTATAATGGCAGCAATCAATAAATGCTGTTCAGAGGGAGTGGACAGGTATCTGCGAATATGATCGAGCGCGCGTACCACGTAGGTTTTGGAAGAAACAACAGAGATATTCAGTTTGCGCGCTATCTGCTCATGCGTCATTCCTTCAAACCGGCTTAGCTTAAAGACTTCCTGCACTTTTCCAGGAAGCGTTTGGATGGCTCCGTCGATCTTTTGTTCCAACTCTTTAACCTCCAGTTTGTCCTGGGCGTCTACGGCATCCGTCTGGCAGCATTGTAACAGGAAGTCCATATTGGCGGGCTGAAACACTTTTTTTCTCAGGTGATCCAGGATAAGATTGCGCGAAACAACATAAATAAATGCGTCGATCTTTTTTACTTCGGGTAATCGGTCCCGGTTATCCCAGACTTTAATAAAAATCTCCTGCGCTAGGTCCTTGGCCTGTTCGGGCGAGCGGGTAATGCGCAATCCAACGCCGTAAACCTGGGGCCAGAAGGCTTTAAAAAGCTTTGCAAAGGCGGCCTCGTCGCCCCCGGCAATCTGATGCGCCAACGCTTTATCAATATGAAGAGATAAGTCAGTCATTCAGGTTAAGCAATCCGTTTTGCCGAATAAATGTAGTGAAAAAAGTTATTTCTTCAATTGCATGGTAAGGGAAAATAGGTCGCGAACCACTTCGATACTGTAGCAAACGCCATTTTCAAAGGAATAGTAATTGTAATTGCCGTCGGGCAGTTCCACCTTGTATTTGTGGTCGGCTATTTTTTGTATGAGGAGATATTCCTGGAAATGGTCAGAATATACTTTTTGCCTGTCGGCAGGCTCTGATATGTATAACAGGTGAAGGTTGTAGACAATGGGCGCGCTGTTTCCGCCGCAATTTATTTTTTCCGGAAGGCATTGATAGCCCCCTCTCCCCGCGATCGTCTGTTTAAGCGTTTTCTCCTTTCCATTGATCTTGCGTCTAACGCTGGAATGAACAAGGGCGCCATTCTTAAAATCAGAACTTTCTTCCGTTTCTACAAGAAACGTGAACAGGGAGCGTATCCTGACCTTGGAATCGAACTTTAGTAAAAGGTTGGCGCCCAATTTTTTTTCATAGAAATTCATCCTTCCGACCGTATCTCCCCTATAGATGATATCATAATGCCTTATCTGTTCCTGCGCCAGGGAAGAATATCCTGTCAGCAAGACAAAACTAACGGTTATATATAACTGTTGTAATCCGGAGAGGTTAACGACGCGGGTTATTGCAATGATAGCGACGCCAACCGACCGGTTAAACGACAAGCTCCCGCAATTGAGCAACCGACCGGGCAGGTCGCTAATGAAATGGCATATATCGTCAAAACTAGTCATCTGATAAGGGATAGCCTTTTTATAAACGACCGGATAAGCCCTTTATGTCGCTTTTTCCCAAATAAAGACAACTATTTTGCCCCTTACCCCTATGGTAAATTGACATTTTTGCCGCAATTTCCAGGGGATAAGCTTTCCTTACAACATAATGAGTTTTCCCCTATATTTGTCTCTCACCAATTAAATACATTAACCCATGAACAAAGCAGAACTCATTGAGAAGATTGCAGGAGACGCTGAACTTTCTAAAAAAGAAGCAGGAGCGGCTCTGGATTCTTTTACAGATGCCATAGCTAAAACGCTGAAAAAAGGCGGCAAAGTAACGCTTGTTGGTTTCGGAACTTTTTCGGTTACAAAAAGAGCGGCCCGTAATGGCAGAAATCCTCAAACCGGAGCAACGATCAAGATCAAGGCAAAAAAAGTTGCAAAGTTCAAAGCAGGAAAAGAACTGGCTGGAAAAATATAACATCCTATTTTTTATTATTGCTTATGGCTGTCTGTTATGGCAGCCTTTTTTATGCCCTGCCAGCGGCTTTAATGCATAATATTTTAACCTTACAATAGGAATTTTCGCAGAAAATATACTAAAACTGCTAAATGGGAGTTATTTGTTTGAATCCAATAGCTATATGAAATTTCTGTTCAACACCTTGGCGGCGCATCCTGAGGCTTTGGTTAACTACGAAGTTTATCAAATAGACCAGGAGCATTATCATGTAGAATTATCCCATCAAGACGCCCATTTTCTATTATTCCAGGTAGAAGGAAGATGGCTTACTTATCACCCGGGATATTTGGAAATGGCCCAGATCATTGGCGCCAGGATATCTTCTCAACACGAATAAGACCGGCATTTTCTCCCAATTCTCCCCTCTCTTCGTCTCCCGCTCATAAATCCGGCCCAAAATAGTCGCTGGCGTGTTATCTTGCACCCCGATCCAATTATAATGTATCTCATATGGCAAGAGGCAGACGTTCGTACAATGGCGCTCAGGAAATAGAACCCAAAAAACTAAAGATTTCAAAGGAATCGTTGAAACAGGCGCTGGCGCTATTTTCTTATATCAGGCCTTATCGCGTAAAGTTTATCTGGAGCCTTATTTTTATAGCCCTTTCCGCTTTTACTACCAGCCTGTTCCCCTTGTTGCTGGGTAAAATGATCGACGCCGCAGCGCCGGGGGGAGTTGGGCAGGAAATGAGCGCGCCCGCCGTTGGAGCTTCTTTTGGAATTAGTTTAAAAGATATCCATTGGAGCTTAAATACCACCCTCATCCTGATATTTATCCAGCTGGGTATTCAAACCATCTTTTCCTTTATGCGCGTATACCTGCTTACCGAAGTAGGCGAAAAATCATTGGCCAATATGCGAAAAGACGTATTCAGCAAATTGTTGTCCATGCCCATGAGCTATTTCAGCGAAAA
The DNA here is from genome assembly GCA_016786785.1 of Chitinophagaceae bacterium. Classification (GTDB taxonomy): domain Bacteria; phylum Bacteroidota; class Bacteroidia; order Chitinophagales; family Chitinophagaceae; genus Flavitalea. Next base: position 32,666 of record JAEUVR010000367.1, on the reverse strand, counting down.
AAGAGTTGGCGAACTGAGCAACAGGATATCATCGGATCTTTCGCAGATACAGGATGCCATCTCGTTCACCCTTGCTGAATTCCTGCGCGGTATCTTCACCCTGACCATAGGATTGTTCTTTATTTTCTGGATCAGCGCCAAGCTGGCGCTTGTGATGCTTGCCGTTGTGCCTGTAGTGGCGATCCTGGCTGTGTTTTTCGGAAGATATATCCGTAAAATGGCGAAGAAAGCCCAGGATCAGCTGGCCGAGAGCGGGGCTATCGTTCAGGAATCCTTTCAGGGCATTACGGTAGTGAAGGCTTTTACCAGCGAATGGCATGAGATAGCCCGTTATGTGAAAAGCATTTATGCCGCAGTGCACACGGCTATTGCCAATGGACGGTATCGGGGCGCTTTTATTTCTTTTATGATCTTTAGCGTATTCGGCGCCATTGCATTCGTAATGTGGTATGGCGCCAATATGATCCAGTCGGGTCAGCTGACCATCGGTTCATTGACCATGTTCGTGATCTTCTCTATGTTTGTGGGAGGCACATTCGCGGGATTCGCAGAACAATTCTCACAATTGCAAAAAACGCTGGGCGCTACGGAAAGCATCCGGGAAATACTGCGTGGGGAAGGCGAACAGATAGACCTATCCCCCGTCGCGATCGACCCGCGCTACCGTTTAAACGGCAATGTGCGCTTCGAGAACGTTTCGTTTAGCTATCCCGGCCGAAAGGATAGTCCCGTATTAAAAAATCTATCGCTTACGGCCAGGAAAGGGCAGCAATCGGCCATCGTGGGGCCAAGCGGCGCCGGCAAAACAACCATTGCCAGTCTCCTGCTCCGGTTTTATGAACCTGACGGCGGTTTACTCCTTTTCGACGACCTGCAGTCGCAGGAGTTTCCCCTTTCTCAATTGCGGGGGCAGATCGCCTTTGTGCCGCAGGAAGTATTGTTGTTCAGCGGCAGTATCAGGGAAAACATTCTTTACGGTAAACCCGGCGCGAACGACGAAGAGATCATCGACGCCGCTACCAGGGCGAATGCGCATGAATTCATCGCCCGACTCCCCCAGCAGTATGATACCCTGGTCGGCGAGCGCGGCATGAAATTGAGCGGCGGACAGCGCCAGCGCATCGCCATCGCAAGAGCGATATTAAAAGATCCCGCTATCCTGGTCCTGGATGAGGCGACCTCCTCATTAGACAGCGAAAGTGAAAGGCTGGTGCAGGAAGCGCTTGAGAACCTTATGAAAGGACGCACTTCCTTTGTTATTGCCCATCGTCTTTCAACCATCCGCAATGCAGACCAGATCCTGGTGATCGACCAGGGAAGGGTTATCGAGTCGGGCTCTCATACCGAACTCATGAACCGCAATGGATTGTATCGCAAACTGAACGAGATGCAATTCGAATTTGGGGTAAACTTTGAATAACCGGTTCATCCTGCCAGGGTTGCAATACTTCGATTGTTTGTTTTAGTTAGTAAACTTAATAAACGCCGAGCCTGCGCCATAGCTGCTCCGCATAGCCAGTAGAATAAACCTGTAAACTTCGAATAGACCAGGCCCGCGGGTTTGCTAGTATGTTGAGCAGGGCGCTACCCGGCCGCTTTGCTTTTATCGCGCGTTAACAAAACAATTGTCAACAGAATGAGGCCCGCGCCTGTCCAGTCCATAATTCCGAAAGGCGTTTTTAGCCATATTATGGATAACAAAGCGGCGGAAAGCGGTTCTGCGAAGGCAAACAGGCTGGCTTTGACGCCGCCGATGTATTTCACGCTGACCAGATAAGCATAAAAAGCGATCAGGCTGCCAAACACAATGATAAATGCAAAAAAGCTTACCGTAGCCAAATCCCAGACGCCGGAAATATCCCATGGCGTATGCACAAAGCTAAAAGCGATACCGCCGATCAGCATTCCCCAGCCGATCACTATCCGCGCATCCCATTGCTGAAGCAGGCGAAGCGGCTGGAGCGTATAAAATGCCAGCGCTATGGCTGAAGCGATGCCCCAGAACAACGCGCCTCCTGAAACCGCAAGGCTTTTAAAGCTGCCATGCGTAACCAACAGAAAGGTTCCGGCCAGGGCCAGCAGAATGGCCAACATATCCTGCCGCGAAGGAAGCGTCTTGTTCTTTAAGGCAATATAACAAGCAATAAACACGGGCCCCAGGTATTGTAATATGGTGGCTGTAGCGGCATTGGAATATTCAATTGCGGCAAAATAAGTATACTGTACAGCCAGCATCCCGAGGATGCCGAATATGACCAGGGCGCGGGCATCCTTTTTAACCGTCCATATGCGGCGAATATTTATACGCTTCCTCGGCGGAACGATGCAAAGCAGTAAAAAACCTGCAATAAGCAGCCGCATGGTTACCAGCCATTCTGTATTGATTGCCCGGCGCTGAAAAAGGTATTGTCCGAATGTTCCCGAAATGCCCCAGCAGATCGCTGCTGTCAGGGCAAGCAAATAGCCTTTTACCTGATGATTTTCCCTAACTCCTTCGCTCATCTTTTAGTTTCTTGAGTATGGCGGCAAACGCGCCGCCCGCTACGCATTTATAGCAATTAAAAGTAGGTATTTTTCATCCGATAAATCGGGTCTATCTTTCGCCCTTATACATGGCCAGTATTTTCAACGCGTTTTTATTGTAAATCTTTTCTAATACTTCATCGGGAAGATAGAGGCCGTACATCATCCAACGTTCGTGGTGGTTCTTGCTTCCTGCAGACCGGTCTATGTATTCATCGCTTGTTTCCAGGAAACGATAATGTAACCGGTAGGCTTCGGCGTCCGGGTAAGAATCGGTGCCAAACAGTATCCTGTCCTGGTGTTTGATCATAAACTTCCGCGCCGTATAGGGCTGGCGGCCCAGTTCTCCGATCCGGGCTGAGATTTCTATATAAAAGTTAGGGAATTGTTCCAGCCATAGGGAAACCGTTCCCAGATCTTCGGGAAGACAGCCCATATGCGCGCCGATAAAAATAGTATTCGGGTGCCTGCGCATAACCCGGTTTCTTTGTTCCAGTATCTCTTCCTTGGAAGGGAATTGATCTCCGTAAAATGACCAGTCGGGATGAACGCTCAGTTTTTCATACCGTTCATTAAACTGATCAGTGGGCGTAAAAAATGCTTTAGGATCTGTAACATGCATTAATACCGGGATGCCCAGTTCGCCGCATTTGGCCCATATGGGATCCAACCGGCTATCGTCTACCGGTATTAATTTGCCGTTTTTATCCTTAGCCATGAGGCCGAGGTCTTTCGCTACTTTTACCCCCCTTGCTCCCATCTTCACTGCTTCTTCCAGCTTTTTTGCTTCTTTGCGGCCATAATCCGGCTCGTCGATCTTTGTCCAGTCTGGCCTGAAAAAAACAATAAATCGCTCTTTTGATATCTTTTGAGAAACGCGTAAATGTTCTTTATAGAAATCTTTAGCTGAACGTCCATCCAGGCTGACACAAGCTACTACGCCGGCCTTGTCCATTTCCTCGAGGTATTTTTCCGCATTCTGAAGATGCCCTAAATGATTGTGCATGTCAATTACCGGAAACCTGGGTTTTAGCACGCGGGTTTCGGCGACAATCAGCATGCTTTTGGGATGCCAGTCGACCAGCTTAAGATCGCCGGGCTGCGTTTTCCCATAAAGCTGCGAAAATACCGCTAATATAAAAATGCTAAACCGTTTCATTATTTTATTCTGATGCATAATCAATATCTGATTTTATTGAATGTTTGAATCGTGTTTATGGTAGCGACCTGCTTTCAGCTTTAACGTCTTTAGGCAGCCGCGGATTAAAATGCAAAATGAGTCGCTATTTTTCCTTTGGGCATCGGTATTCCGAATTTATCATTGCCTGCTTTATTAAGGGTTCTGGGTTAAATTCGGATTAACCGTTATTTCCCTTTCCGGAACAAAATAGATGACCCGCGCATCAGTGGGCAGAACGGTCTGATTAAAATGATCATTGCCATGGAATCCGGGATATTTTCTGACCATGGGCAGATTATTGCGGAACAGGTCAAAATATCGCTGTCCTTCAAACGCCAGTTCGAGGCGCCGTTCTTCCAACACCACATCCAGTACGCTGGCATGTCCTTTTAAATCATCAACCGTATAAAGGGCGACCCCGGATAATCCTGCGCGTTCACGTATGGTATTCACATCTTGCAGCGCCAGTTCGTCTTCTCCCAGCTTGGCATAGGCTTCGGCCCTGTTCAGGTATATCTCCGCCAAACGGGATATTACCGGCGAACAAAGATTGGCCACTCCTTCCTGCCAGTTGTATTTATTCACAAAATATTTTGGAACCCCGCCCCGGGTAAGCATATTGCCATTCGCGTCTTTTTGCGGTTCAATAAAACTATGTCTTACATCTTCCGGATATTTATCCAGGATGTCGAGATAGGTCAGGGAAGCATATGTTTCTCCATAACCCGTTACCTGGGTGACCGGATCATTATAAAACTGCGTGCCGATCCCTTGTTTCCCCTGATCGTCGGCGACGGTATTGCGGATCGCAAAAATTGTTTCGGGATTGTTTTCGGGAATGACAGTGAAATATTTTTTATAGGGTTCTGTATCTACCAACTGATAACGATTGGAGTCGAATACCTTATTTGCGTATAAAATGGCCTTCTCATCATCTCCCATATACAGGTACACGCGCGACAGCAGGGCGTATGCGGCTTCTTTTGTAGCAAAGCTTGCCTTTTTATTCTGCGTCATCAGATCCGCCGCTTTCAAGAGATCATCTACAATGAATTCGTAGGTTTTTTTGACGGAACTTCTCGAAGGCATTCCATTTGCAGGGCTATCCATGATCGGAATACCGGGATTGTCTCCATTTCCCTGAACATAAGGGCGCCCGAAGAAGCGAACAAGGATGAAATGCAGCAATCCCCTTAGATACCTGTTCTCTCCCTTGATCTGATCAAGCGCGGCAGATTCGCCATCTTCTATCCTCTCGATGATCCGGTTGGCTGCATAAATAGCGGCATATGCTCCCTGCCAGGCCTGTTCTGCATTGGCCATGGTTGGGAAATGCGTATAGGTATAACTGTTGTATATGGGGTTGCTGGTATTTCCGCTCAGGGCGACATCGTCTCCCGGAAATATTTGCATCCACCAGAACGCCCTCAGGAAAACATGCGTTTTTATGAGCGCATATACGCCGTAGGTAGCGGTTTGCAAATCGGATGCGGTGAGCAGAGCGGTTGCGTCTGATTTGCTGTTATACGGTTCGAGGTTTTTATTACAACCGCTTGTAGTTGCAAGCAGAACCGAAAATAATGCGATGTATATATAATAGTTGTTGGGTTTCATACATTCTGTTTTAGAATCCGACATTAATGCCAAATAATATTTTTTTGCTGATGGGATATTTTATATTGGAGACGCCAATGCTGCCGGCGCCGGGACTTAAAGGCGTCTCGGGATCCATTCCCGAAAAGTTAGCGCCGGTCCATAGGTTATCCCCGCTTAGATACAACTTTACATGATCGATTTTGATCTTCTTTAAGAGAGCGTCGGGCAAATCGTATCCCAGCGTGATATTCTGAAGCCGGATATAACTTCCGTTCTCCAAATACCTGGAAGAACTTTGCTGCGCGTTTTTATTGCCGCCTACCACCGGCAAGGGATGCGTGGCGATATCGCCAGGTTTACTCCACCTGCTCCAGCCCTTATACAAGACCATGCTGTTGTATTCAGGACTGGCGCCATCGTTATCAAAAGCGCTACGTTGCGAGTTCAATACGGTATTGCCATACACAAAATTGGCATAGGCCCCCAAGGTAAAATTTTTATATGCGATCGTATTGCTGATCCCGCCGGTAAAATCCGGCGACGCTATGCCTACAAATTGTAGCGTGGCCTGGTTAAAATTATTTGTGGTTGTTATATTTTCGTTTCCGCTGCCGTCAATGGTTACAATTTCCCATAGAGGGTCTCCGTTTTGAGGATCAACGCCGGCCCATTTACGCAGGTGCCAACTATACATATCGCGACCTACGCTGATTCGCTGAGAGCCCGAAACGAGGTCTTTTCCGTCATACAAGGTCAGTACTTTGTTCTTATTAAACGCTATATTGACGCCGGTTTCCCATTTAAGATCTTTTGCGTCGATTGTTTTGACCTGAACATTTATCTCCACTCCCCGGTTCCGCACCGCTCCGATATTCTGTAGAACAGAGGAATAGCCGCTAGTGTACGGCTGTTGCACGTTTAACAGTAATGCCTGGGTGGTTTTATCATACCAGTCGAGGTTGAGCGTGAGACGCTTGAAAAGGCCGATGTCAAACCCCAGATTTAAGGTCTTGGCTTTTTCCCAGGTTAAATGATTGTTGGCCAACTGGAAGGGAACTGCGGCGTTATTGCCCGCATATTGATAAGAATAGCTATACAATCCCAATGACTGATAATCCTGGATATTAGCGTTCCCGGTAATTCCATAGCTGGCCCGGATCTTTAAAAGATCTATCGCATGCCGCGACAGCATAAATGTTTCATTGCTGATGATCCAGGAACCAGCCAGGGTATAGAAATTAGCCGCACGGTTATCCGCCCCGAACCGGGAAGAAGATTCATTAATAAAAGAAGCGACGGCAAAATAACGGTTGTCAAAATTGTAATCCGCTTGCACCAATCCCTTGGAAAAGGCGTTTTCCGATATGGATCCGGGATTAGCGCGCGGGCGTTGGATCAGCGCGGCGGCTTCCATTACATGTAAACCGGCAGGTATGCTGCTGCCCATAAGGTTGTTCTGGTCCGAATAATTCTTTTCCGCTTCGGCTACGGCAATGGCGCTCAGGGAATGCCTTCCGAAATCTTTATCGTATTGCAATCTATTGGATGTAATCAACCTTCTATTATAAGAAACGCCATTGTATAACAGCCCCAACCCTGTGCCGGGCCTGCTTCTTACGTCATAATATAAATCGCTCTTGCCATTGGCAAAGCTTGCCCGGTTATAGGTAGATAAAATCAGCCCTGGAATGATCTTATATTCCAAGTTAATATCGCCGTTTATATTAGACCGGCGTGACCGATCATAATTAAATTGTTGACCATATAAAAAATTATCTCGCTCCCTGCCTATCCATCCTGCTTCATTACCGCTGGTAATAGATCCGTCTGCATTGTAGGCGGGATCCCAGGGTATATTGGTATAAGCGCCATAAAGGGCGCCGTATCCGCCGGACGCTTCGTTCTCGGCATCCTGCTCGCTGAGGTCCAGCCTTACGCTAAGCTTTAATTTCGAATTGATCTTATGCGTAAGATTAGTCCTGACATTATATTTTTTAATGCCATTGAGGTTAAGCGTTCCCTCTTCATTGTAATAGTTCCCCGCTATATAAAATTGCGTTTTTTCCCCGCCGCCGGAAACAGAAACCGTATAATTCTGGATAAGGCCTGTGCGAAAGGCGAGTTTCTGCCAGTCGGTATTGTTATCAAGCAGGCTTTCGGGACGAAACAAGGCAAACTGGTTGGCGGGATAAAAACTTTTATGATAATCATACAACTGGCGGGCGTCCATAAGCTTAAAATTCCCCGTGGTTACCCGGCTCATGCCGGTTGTCGAGTTAACTTCAATCTTGGTTTTGCCCGACTTGCCCGATTTGGTGGTGATGATGATTACGCCGTTTGAAGCTCTGGAACCATATAATCCCGTGGCTGCCGCATCTTTGAGAACGGTAACGGATTCGATATCGCTGGGATTTGCCGTGCCGCCGATGATACCGTCTACCACATACAGCGGAGTTGAATTAGCGGTGATAGAGCCCGAGCCCCTGATCACAATATTAGACGATACGGTAGGGTCGCCGGAAGCATTAGAAACGACCACGCCCGGCGCCTTTCCCTGGAGCAATTTTGCTACGTCGTTGGAAGTAATGGTCTTTAGTTTTTCTTCCGAAACGACAGATACCGAACTGGATAAATTGGACAATTGTTTAGTGGTATATCCTACCACGACAACGTTTTCTAATTTATTAAGAGACTCTTCCATTACAATATTCAATGGACTGAGGCTATTAGCGTTCAGGGTAATGGTCTGAAAACCTACGCTGGAAATTTCCAGCGCCACTTCTTTATTGTCGGGAACCGTTAAAACGAAACGTCCGTCGCTATCGGTGGTAACGCCGGTTTGGGCGCCCGATATCATTACGGATACCCCGGGGAGCGGGTTTCCCGATTTATCTACCACCCGCCCTTTGATTTCAGCTAGAGGCCGTTCTTTTTCAACCAGGACTTCTTTTTCTTTTTTGGGATTTATAATGATGATCTTATTAACAATAGCATAGTCCAGCGGTTGACCCCTGAAACATATTTTCAGCGTTTCTTCCAGGCTGGCGTTCTTTACGCGGATGGTAACGGGATGCGCTTTTTTCAGCACATCAAGATCATAAAAAAACAGGTAGCCGGTTTGCGATTTTATTTCTTTCAGCACTTTTTCCAATGGCGCTTTTTCCTTTGTGATGGTTAATTGCTGAGGATATCCTTTAGCGCATACCTGGAGACAGGCGCCAAGTAATAGAATGAAGGCAATCTTCATGGTTCGGACGATTTTGCTGTTAATGCAGCAGGATATGCAAACAGCCGTTAGTAATTTTGGTTGACAAATAGCGCTTAAATGCATAGTTTTGTTTCGTTTAGGTTAAATAATAAAGCAGTCTGCCGGATTGCCTATACTGTTTGCCTGAACTACCTGCCGGGGAGCGCCGCTAACGCTTCCCGGTTTCGTTTAGGGAACTGCCAGAGATTTTTAATTTGATCCTTGCCGGGAGCGGTTTGCTCAAGGCATAACGGTTAATTTCTTGCCTTCAAGCCTGAAGCGGACCTGGTTCATTTCAAGCACCTTAAGCGCCTCCGATACATTCAGATGCCGAAATACATAACCGCTGAACCGTCGTTTGGGTATACTCCCTTCATAATGAACTTCCAGATCATACCATCTTGCTAATTGTAGTATTATGCTCTTTAAGTCATCGCCATTAAAATAGAACAACCCATTCTTCCAAGCCAGCGCGGCTTCCAGGTCGGCGTTTTCTTCAACGTTTAACTTGCCGCTTGCCGCCAACTGCGCTTGCTGGCCCGGCTTCAGCAAGGCTGCATTCGTACCGCATTCTATTTTTACCGCTCCCTGCAATAAGGTGGTTTTGGCAACCGCTTCTTCAGGATAAGCATTTACATTAAAATGCGTACCCAGCACGGTTATTTTCATATCCTCCGCGCCGACTATAAAGGGCATCGAAGCATTATGCGCGATTTCAAAATAGGCTTCCCCCCTGATCTTTACTTTTCGTTCTTTGCCCTCAAAAACCGTGGGATAGGTAATGGAAGAAGCGGCATTGAGCCAGACTTTCGAACCGTCCGGGAGAATGAGTTCATATTGACCGCCGGGAGGCGTGCTCATGGTGTTATAGACTATCTTTTCAATGCCCGCGCCGGCCTGTTCATAGGCCAAGCGGCCATCTGCCAGTTTGATAACAGCAGCGCTGCCCTCCATAGCCAGCCGTCCGTTGGAGGAACTATCCAGGATAATAACAGATCCGTCCGATAGCGTTAGGATCGCCCTGTTGCCGCCGGGAGGTATATCATTTATCAGCGCCTCTGTAGTATGGGCCTGTTGACTCGTAACCTGTGGACGTCCATTGCGGACGATCTCAAAATACAGATAGACCCCTATTCCCAGCGCCAGCAATATTGACGCGGCAACGCCGACTACCGAAAAGCGTTTGACGACCGGGGCTATGACAGCGGTCTTTCCCGTTTCTTTGCGCTCTTCTACGGTTTTGTTCAGCATTTGCCGGAACAACTCTTCAAGTTTTGTCTCGTCTGATAGTCCGGAATAGGCCTTCCTGTCGAATTTCTCTTTGATTAATTCGCGGATCTTTTCCTGATGGTCAGGCTGCCGAGCAAGATGTAAAAACATCTTCAGTTCTTCAGATGCAATATCTTCCCGGAGGAATTTTTCAAATAAAGCGTCAAAATTCGATTCCATAGGCATTTTATACGCATGATTGTTATCCCGATGAGCTTATCTCCTATAAAGACGCAAGCGGCGAACAATAGGGAACATGCAGGTGAAAAAAATTATTGTGGAAAACAGGCCAACAAAATAAAGGGGAGATGTTTAACGGTAGTAGAAAGGCGTTTCCGAAGATTAGAGATCGCCCGGACAATATTACTTTTTACATTTTGTTTTGATATGCCCATGCGTTCGGCAATTTCCTCATGATTCAATCCCTGGAACCGGCTTAACCGGAAAGCAGTTTGCTGCAGCTTTGGAAGATGAGCTACTCCCTTGTGCACCGCTATCTCCATTTCTTTCAAGGTTATCCTTTCCAAAGGATCGTACGATTTATCATGAAAATATTCTATCAGGGACAATTCATAAGAAGGCGTGAAAATTTTTTGACGGAATCTGTCGTAGATCAGGTTCCGGGCGGCAATAAATAAATAACTTTCAAACCTGACGACGTCCCGCAGCTTTTCCCTTTTTAGCCAGATTGCCGCAAATACGTCCTGGGCGATGTCTTCCGCCATCTGCGGAGATTTGATAAACATCAAAGCGGCAGAGTAGATATAATCCCAATACTGAATATATAGTTCTTTGTATGCGGCCTCGTCCCCATTGGCTACGCTGATGAGCAGACTTTTCTCATTATACAGGATGGCGTTTGGCATTTTTACTCGACGTCTTAAATCAAAGTAACGACTTTTGATTTATTCTTTCAATATTAGGTATATATTTCATATACGCCAGCGCTCTTCAAAATATTAATTTTTTCCGAACATCCGCCAAAAAGGAAAACATAACCGCAACAGATAATTTCGATAAGCCGGAACTAGCGGCTTATGCTTCTTTTCGCGGCCGGATGATCAGCCGGAGCGTCGGGTTGTTGGAAAGAAACGACCAGAACCAGTTGGCTGCTAGCTTAAGCTTGTTCCGATAACCTGCAATGGGAATAATATGGATAAACAGCCAGATCAGCCAGGCAAAAAAGCCTTTGAAAGAAAACCCGGGCAGATCGGCTACGGCCTTGTATTTTGCAATAATGGCCATGCTTCCTTTATCATGATAGATAAAGGGCTTTAACGGCTTCTGATCCGCCGCTTTTCTAAGATTCTTTGCCAGTTCGGTTCCTTGCTGGATAGCTACCTGCGCCACCTGAGGGTGACCGTTAGGATATTTTTTGTCTGTGGTCTGAAGGCAGATATCTCCGATAGCGAAAATATTTTCGAACCCTTTTACTCTATTGAACTCATCTGTTAATATTCTTCTGCCGCGACCGATCGCTTCTGCGGGCAACCCGGTCAGTTCTATGCCGGTTACCCCGGATGTCCATATCAATGTATTTGTTAAGATGGATTCGCCATTATCCAGTAATACAAAGCCGTCGTTATAATCCTTTACGGCAACGCCCAGGGTTAAGCGAACGCCCAGCTTATTCAATACCTTGAACGCTTCTTTCTGGGCTATCTTGCTCATAGGTCCAAGGAGCGACGGGCCGGCGTCAATTAAATGGATATACGATTGAAGGTTGAGGATCTCAGGGTATTCCTTTGCCGCTATATAGTGTCCCATCTCCGCAAGCATGCCGGCTATTTCCACGCCGGAAGGCCCGCCGCCGGCAATGACGATATTCAGGTATTTTTCCTTTTCAACAGGGTCTTCGGTATGGACCGCTTTCTCCATGCTCATCAGCAGGTGGTTCCGGAGATTAAGCGCATCGCTGATGGTTTTCATGGGTAGCGCCTTTCGCATAACATTCTCCATGCCAAAATAGTTGGTCTGGGTTCCAACGGCTAATACCAGGTAATCGTAGCTTACTGTTCCGGAATCTGTTTCAATATTATTGCGCTCGGGATTTATCCGGATAAGCGAGCCAAGGTGAAAGCGAAGATTCTTTTTTTGCTGGAACATTCTCCGAAAAGGGTAACTGATATTGGAAGGTTCTATAAAAGCGGCCGCTACCTGGTATAATAAAGGGGGGAAAAAATGATAATTGTTTTTATCAATTAACGTGATATGGAATCGCTGGTCTTTGGATAACCGTTTGATCAGGTTGATGCCTGCAAATCCTCCTCCTACCACCGCCACTTTTATTTTACCTTGTTCCATAATTGTACTTTTATACTATATCGCTATTGCGCCAGGTATCCTCCGTCGACATTATAATATGCGCCAGTAACAAAAGACGCTTTGTCTGAATTGAGCCATAATGCCAGCTCCGCTACTTCTTCCGATTTTCCTAATCTTCCCATCGGATGTAAACCTACCAGGGCTTTTAAGGTTGCTTCATCGAGCGCATTAGTGATCAGCGGCGTTACAATATAGCCCGGGCCGACTGCATTGATCCGGATATTCTTATCGGCGTATTCCAGCGCGGCAGATTCTGTTAACCCGATGACGCCATGTTTTGCCGCCACATAGGCTGCTGAGCCTTTGGTTCCAACCTTGCCCAGTATTGAAGCCATATTGACAATGCTGCCGCCGCCGGAATTTAGGATGGCAGGGATCTGGTATCGCATGCCATAAAATACGCCCGAGAGATTGATGCCAATAACTTTATCCCAACCTTCAATGGGGTATTCGCCAACAAAAGACAGAGGCCCGCCAATACCCGCATTATTCACGGCGATATGCAATCCTCCGAACTGTTCTACGGCTTTTTCCACCAACGCTTTATTGTCTTCCGGTTTGGAAGTGTCTGCTTTTACAAAAATAGCTTCGCCGCCTTTTCCCTTAATGGCATCCACTGTTTCAGCGCCGCCTTTCTCGGCTATATCTGATACTATCAGTTTTGCGCCTTCCGAGGCATACAGTTCGGCTATGGCTCGTCCGATTCCTGATCCCGCCCCGGTAACTATAGCTACTTTATTTGCCAGCTGTTTCATAATTATACATTGATTAAGTAAAAAATAAATATTCCGGAGATCAATCCCTGTCTTCTTTTATGATCTTTAATCCTTTTGTCCACCTGACTAACTGTTTGAGCATCGTTTCAGCCGCTTTATGAGAGGCTTCGTTTGCCTCAAATTCATTCTGATCATTTATATTCTTTTGAAAGAATGGAAAATTTACCGCCTCTGTTAAGGCAACCACTTTTAGAGAGGCAAGATCGTTTTTCAGGCTGTTCAAAGCCCTGGTTCCTGCGGAAACGCCTCCATAACTTACCACTCCCGCAGCTTTGTAGTTCCATTCATGGCTCAGGTATTCCAAGGCGTTTCGCAGGGGAGCGGGATAATTATAATCATACTCTGCCGTAACAAAAATAAAAGCGTCCGCTTCGTCAATCTTTGCGCTCCACCATTTTGTATGCTCGTGCTGGTATTTTCTAAGGTTGGGATGATTGGGTTCATCCATCATGGGGAGGTTGATCTCGCCGAGATCCAATACCTCTACTTCGAAATGGCGATTTTGTGAAGCCAGATCAGCTATCCATTTGGTAATAATAGGGCCTTTTCTTCCGGGGCGTACGGTAGAGGAAATGATCTTTAGCTTATACATATATTGCCGTTTATAATTCCTTTCTCAATATAATTTCTATGCCAAAGGTAGCGCTAAGACGATAAACGGACATTGAGATAGGATAATAAAACATGATACGTCGCAGAAATGGCGCTCATGTCATGAACTTGTCATCGTTCTTACGACGAAGGCGCCCCGCAAGGCCGTTGGCGTAAATCAAGCAGACAGTATAAGCCCGGAGCCTATTTGCTGGTCAGGTCGTAGATGTCTTTGATATCTGTCAGGATCTTTTCAAAATTGATATTCAGGTCGATGATCTTTCCAGATTCAATATCAAACACCCAACCATGCACTTTAGGATATCCATCTTTCAGGTTGCTTAGCTGTACCGCTGCAGTTTTAATGATATTGATGCATTGTTCTTCCACATTAAGCTCGATCAGCCGGTTATAACGTTGGTGCTCGTCTGCTATAGCATTTAGTTCGGTTTTATGAAGCCTGTACACATCCCTGATATTGCGTAGCCAGGGATTTAATATACCCATATCCTCCGGCGTCATTGCCGCCTTGACGCCCCCGCAGTTGTAGTGACCGCAGACAATAATGTGTTTTACTTTCAATACTCGAACCGCATAGTTGATAACGGACATAACGTTCAGGTCAATACTATTGACGAGGTTGGCGACATTGCGGTGTACAAACACTTCTCCGGGGCCTAATCCCATTAATTCCTCCGCAGTTACCCTGCTGTCGCTGCAGCCGATGTACAAATAATCCGGATTCTGGTCTTTCGACAGTTGCTCAAAAAAACCCGAATCCTGACTTGTTTTCTGTTCTATCCATTTTTGGTTATTCTTAAATAACTCTTCGTAAGAAGCCATAACTATATAATTAAGCGATCATCGATCGTTGTGAAACGCTCCCGGAGGATTGATTACTGAAAGCAGAATACGTTAGTAATACTGATCAGGCGCTAAGTTACGAAGTTGAGCTGAAAGAAGACGATCTATATGCTCTTTAAATTGTATGCTCTTATTATCTTGCTATAAATAGAAGGCGTTATGGACAGCGATCTTATGCAGGTAAAAAAAGTTACAGACGCGATACACCCGCTCTCGCAGGAAGACTGGGAGGCGTTTGCTTCCATCTGGATGCCTTTCACCGCAAAAAGAAAGCAAATACTCACTACTGTCGGCAGCAGGGAAAAATATCTCTACTTTGTATTGACCGGCGTGCAGCGGGTATATTATTTTGACGATCTTGACCGCGAAGCCACGCTTGTATTTACTTATCCTCCTTCATTCGGCGGCGTACTGGACGCCTTCCTGCTTCAACAACCGGCTAAGTATTTTTATGAAACCTTGTCGCCGTCGACATTCCTGCGCGCGCCATATTCCGAGCTCGAAGAACTGATGGTCAGGGTTCCGGCTGTTGAGACCTTCATAAGGAAGGGACTTTCAGGCGTTCTCGGCGGAGTGATGGAAAGGTTGGCGGAGCTTCAATGCTACTCCAGCGAAGAGAAGCTTCAAAGCCTGTTAAAACGTAGCGCGCATATCCTTCAGTTGGTTCCGCATAAATACCTGGCCAACTACCTGGGCATAGACCCAACAAATTTCAGCAAGCTGATCAATAAGATAAAATGGTGATTGCGGGCGGCGGGCCGGTCGACTCCCGCATATTGCGCCGCGGGACAAAAATCGAATAGGCGCTGTACAGATTTTTTGGTAAATACCAAGAATCACGACGCTACTATGGTCCATCTTGCAGTCATAAAAAATAAATATATGACGTACATATATCCCGCTATTCCGCCTGCTACCATTAGTAAAACAGTATTGCTGTCTTTATTGGAGACAAAGGTGGAAGCGCATATTCATGAAGCCATTTCCTTGTTTCAGAACCTGAGCGCCTCCCAATTGTCCCAACCCGCCCCCGACGGCAGTTGGAGTATTGCGCAATGCCTGGATCATTTAAATGGTTATGGCGACTACTACCTGCCTTATATTGAAAAAAATTTGTCGAATGCAACGCCGGAAAACGATGATGATACGTTCAAAAGCTCGTGGCTGGGAAGGCGTTTTACTAAAATGATGGATCCAGAAACCGGAACAAAAAAAATGAAGGCATTCAAGAATCATCTCCCTGCCGCCGATCTCCATCCGCATAAGGCGGTAGCGGTTTTTATTCAGCAACAGGAAACGCTGATCAGTTGCCTGCATCGGGCGGCCAAAGCCGACCTCAACAGTATCCGCATACCCATTTCTATTGCTAAATTTATCCGGCTGAAGCTGGGCGATGTCTTCCAGTTTCTTATTGCGCATAACGAGCGGCATATCCGGCAGGCCAAAAGAAACCTATAAGAAGATAAAGAAACGACTTGTCAGAACTGGTTGATCAGGGCAATGCAGAGAGGCAGTTTATCGCCGATGGATTTATTGCCCATGAATCCCTGGCCAAGCACAATATCCGGCTTGCCATCTCCATTGATATCTCCCAGGTCCATGGTCAGCGCTCTTTTAAATCCTGTTTCCAGCGGCAGGGCATAGGGCTGAAAATCAAGAGAGCCCTTATTCTCCAGGTAGGTAAACCCTTCAGAAGGTTGTTGGTTATCGGTGAAAAAGCCTATAGCCGCTATATCAAGATCGCCGTCGCCGTCAAAATCTTTTGCCATAGCTTTTACGCAGCCATTGATGGGGAAAAAATATGCTTTTGAAAATTCATTCTTCCCATTGTTTAAATAGATGTATACGCCGTGATAAGGTTTCAATTGAGGGATCCCGTCTCCCCTGTCGCCGCAGGTATATAAAATATCGGGAAATCCATCCTGGTTAAAATCATTCAATTCAAATGAAGTGGATCCATAAGTAGGCGGGAAACGGATGACCTGCTTTTCGGTAAATACGCCGTTTCCCTGGTTGGTATACAGGAAGATCCCCTCCTCTCCCTGTCCGAACAAGGCCCAGATATCCGGCCGGCCATCGCGGTTAACATCCTGCACGACCGTTTTAGAAGCGCCGGGCAAGGAGCGGATTGTGCGTTGTATGTATTTGCCTCTTCCCTGGTTTTCCATCCATATTAAAGAGCCGAACATGTTGCCAAATTCGGCAACGAGATAATCTTTCTGCTGATCGCCATTCAAATCGGCATATGCTACATGAATAGGCCTGGCCAGGGAGTCGAACAATGGCTTTGGCGCAGCTTGTATCTTTTGATTGACAACCTTAAGACGCATTAAGGCGCCGTTCCTTGCATTGTTGCCTAGCAGATCGGTTCCTATTTTACAAGCCATCCATTCATTTGCGTCGGGCTCCAGGTTAACGATGGGTCCTGAGCCATTAAGCGAATCAATAATATTCATTTTGCCGTCGAGCAGCAACAGCGTATTGGTGGAGCTGGTCCTGTTTATCCATATCCTGGCCGGTTTTACCGTAGTATCTATTTTCACCAGGGAAGCCAGGTTCCCTGCGCTTACCAATAATTTAGGAGGAAGCGCAACCGAAAAGAAAGGCATTTGTCGGCTGATGTCTTTGGGCTTTTCCTGGGCAGGTAAGGTTTCCGGCGACATTGCCGCATAATATTCAATGATATTCTGCCAGTCCCACGAGTTCATCGCAGGCTTATCGGGATAATTGTTCTGAGCAATATCCGTATATATCCTGTATCGCCTTCCGTTGTGCGCATAGATACCCAGGCGCGGCCCCATCAATTCGAGGGCTAGTTGCCAGTTCTGCTTGTCCAGCAACGAGGGATCGGGCAATAAATGGCAGGATTGGCAATGCTTTTCAGCAAGTCCTTTTCCCAATTGTGCTCTGGATGCAGGATTGTCTTCCGTAAACTCCGCATCGGCATCCGGATCGTTACAAAACATAAAAAAAAGCGAACAAAAAGCCGTTAAGAAAAAGACCAGGGTAAACGCCTTTTTATTTTTCATCTCCACAAAATAATGTTTTTAGATTATACCCGTTGCAAATTCAGGTATCAGCGCCTTTCCTCCATAAAGATAGTTTTACCGGGCTGCCGCGATTTATACCTGCCATTATCAAACTCAGCCCTATATTCCTTCAACTGGTCTTTGGAAACAGGGCGCCCCGACATGGTTAGCGGGTTGATCATGGTAATATTTTTTCCGCTCAATGCCGCCGCCAGCGACACATCTCCCCATTTTAAGAATCCGGGAAGGTGGATAGCCATGCTGTAAAAATCTACCGATGCCCTATTGTCAAAAAGATAGCTTACCGGCGCTTCGCGAAGAATAAGGTAATCGCCCTTGCCTTCCAGCGCGCTTAGAAACAGCGCCGCCAGGCCGGCTTCCCCGGTTCCGTCTATTCCTATTTTTTTGGCTTTATAAGTTGCTTTGATATAATCAACCGCTATACTTAACTCTTTCACCCATTCGCCTATAAGCGTTTTACCGAGCCATAATTCCGAACGCGTAACCTGGTGAAGCGCCATGTTCTTATCCCTAATATTTTCCGTGCCGGATAAAGTCTCTCCTGTTCCAGACAGATCCAGGATCGCGATACCCTTGCCTGTTTTCTTCAATTCATTCAACACGCTTTCCTCAATATGCTGTTTGCCTTTAGGATGTACGATCAACACATATTCCTGCGAAGCTTGAAGCGGCGCCCGATGCAATACCGGGATCAGCTTTTTATCCGCTGTTTCCCATACCATTCTCTCCCACCCGCCGACAGGGGCGTAAGTATGCGTTTTTTTTAGCCTGGGATATTCATCGATACGCAATATATTTTTTAATTCTTGCTTCTTTTGAGCGGCGTTAAAGCCTGGCGTATTCAGGTAATCAGTCCTTAGCAAAGCGCCCTGTTTTTTAGCGTACAAGTCGGTAGCCGCAAACCCCGGTTCTCTTTTTCCCGTCGGATAAACCATCAGTTTTTCATCAGGCAGCGTTTCAAAGGGGATCTCTTTCTTAGCGGCGCCATTGCCGGTTCCCTTGAGATGCAGATCGAACCAACCCAGCATTTCCTGCCTGTCTTCCGGCCAATAGCCGTGCGCCAGGTCCAGCGTTTTGTAATCAATATTGTTTTCCGCGCCATAAAGTTTAAAAACAGGGCGGGCGTTGCCAACGCTGCGAATCATCTCGGAAGGAAAGAAAGCGGGATTAGCGTCTTTGTTATGGTTGCACATTTTTATGGCTCTGGGCGCCACGAGGGCCAGTATGCCTGATTCTTCCGTCAACGTTAACCCATCCGGCAAAAGTTCGCAGATACAATTAGAGCGCATCACGTACGATTCAAAGCTGCCGACGCTCACTACGGGCACGGCTGCCTTTATGCGTTCGTCAAGCGCCGTCAGCCACATGGTCTGATTGCCCCCTCCGCTGGCGCCTGTCGCCCCGATCCTGTCGGCGTCAACATAGGGCAATGAACACAACAGGTCCACTCCCCGCATATTATCCACCACCTGGCGGCCCAGCAATGTTTCGCCCAGGTTCATCAGGGAAGCGCCGTAACATCCTCCATGGTATTCAAACTGGCCATGCACGGTCGTTCGCTCCCCGGCTCCCCAGGGATCTATCCCCAGCGATACATAACCGTTAAGCGCAAGGCTATGCCCTATCGCCTGGCATCGTTCGCAAAGATGGCCATTGAGGTTATGCCCCATCATCGTGATCACTGCGGGGAAAGGACCTTTTCCATCGGGAATGAACAGGTTTGCCGTTGCGTATACGCCCGGACTGGTTTGAAAAGCGATATTTTTAATGCTATATCCATTCATCCGGACAACGCCGTTTTCCCGGATATCCAGGGGCAGCTGATGATCAATGACGATGCCCGCTTTTTCAATGATCTTTTTTTTAAGTCCTGGTTTGTAGCGTTCCCATTCTTTTATATCATCAGGCAGTTGACGCAGGCCATACATTAAAACGGCTTCATTGCGCAAACGGGCATTGACCAGGTCTGCGCGTTGACCGGGCAACACTTCCGGTAAGCTGTCTGTAGAGGTATTCCGGCGAGGGAAGCGATTGCTTTTGCCGCCGTCTGCATTGTTGGCGGCAGGTAGAAAATGAAGATGGATCGCTGCAAACAGCAAACAATAAAATACAGTCCCTTTCATAAGATGACGATAATGGAAGATGATTGGAAAGCTGTCGCCAGCCGCGGATCAGCGGTTGATTAAAGAGTTATTGGAAGATTGTTTTACCGGGCTGCCGCGATTTATACCTGGCATTATCAAACTCAGCCCTGTATTCTTTCAACTGGTCTTTGGAAACAGGGCGCCCCGACATGGTTAGGGGATTGATCATGGTAATATTTTTTCCGCTTAACGCCGCCGCCAGCGACACATCTCCCCATTTTAAGAACCCGGGAAGGTGGATGGCCATACTGTAAAAATCTACCGACTCCCTATTGTCAAAAAGATAGCTTACCGGCGCTTCGCGAAGAACAAGGTAATCGCCTTTTCCTTCCAACGCGCTTAAAAACAACCCGGCTAGCGCCGTCTCGCCGCTTCCGTCCAGCCCTATACGCTTTGCCTTGTATGTTGTTTTAACAAAATCGGCTACGGTATTCAGGTCTTTCACCCATTCTCCCATCAGGGTTTTACCCAACCATAATGCCGCGCGCGACTCCATGTGATAGGTCATGCTCTTCTCTTTCACATTCTCTATGCCGGATAAAGTCTCACCCGTTCCGGATAGGTCTACGATCACTATCCCCGCCCCTTTTTTCTTTAAATCGTTCAGCGCGTTTTCTGCAATATGCTGTTTGCCGAGGGGATGGCTGACGATCACGTATTCCTGCGATTGATTGGTTGGCGCCCGGTGCAATACGGGGATCAGCCTTTTATCGGCAGTTTCCAGGGCCAGCTTATCCCAATCCTCTGTCTTGCCATATGCGTGTACTTTTCCAAGGGCAGGAAATGCAGTAATGTTTAGCGCGTCTCTTAATTCTTTCTTTTTTATGGCAGGATCAAAAGTCCTGCTATTAAGGAATGCGGCTCTTAGACTGGCGCCTTCCTGTTTGCAATATGCTTCTGTTCCGATAAAGTCGGCGCTTCTTTTTCCCGCGGCATAGGTCATAAGTTTTTCCTGGGGGACCAACTCAAACGGGATCTCCTTTTTAGGCGATCCGTCGCCGATGCCTTTCAGGTGAAGATCAAACCATCCCAATGCAGCTTCCCTATCTTCTTTCATGTATCCATGGGGGAGATCAAAAAACTCATAAGAGATATTTTTCCCTGCGCCATACATGGTAAATACGGGAAGCGCATTATTAAAGCTCCTGGTCATTTGAGCCGGATTAAAAGCAGGATTCGAATCCTTCTTATGATTACACATCTTTAACGCCCTGGGGGCTACCAGCGCTAGAACCGCCGCTTCTTCCGAAACGGTTAAACCATCGGGCAGCAGTTCGCAGATACAGTTTGAGCACATCACATAAGATTCAAAAGTGCCTACGCTGACCACCGGCATGCCAGCCTTAATGCGTTCATCCAAAGCCGTGAGCCACATGGTTTGGTTTCCGCCTCCGCTTGCCCCGGTAGCGCCGATATTTTTGGCGTCAACATAAGGTAATGAGCTTAACAGGTCTACCCCGCGCATATTGTCTATTACCTGCAGGCCTAACAGGGTTTGACCAATATTCATCAGGGAAGCGCCCAGGACTCCGCCGTGGTATTCAAATTTGCCATGATCAGTGGTACGTTCTCCGGCTCCCCATGGATCTACCGCCAGGCATACATACCCGTTGAGCGCGAGGCTATGCGCTACAGACTGATAATTATTATAGAAACGCCCATTGCTCGAGTGTCCCATCATCAGGATCACCGCAGGGAATACGCCATTGCCATCGGGCACATATAAGTTGGCCGTTACAAATATACCCGGCCGGCTCTGATAGGCAATATTTTTAATTCTATAGCCCTTCATCTCCAGAACGCCGGTCTCTTCTATAAGCAAAGGTAGCCGATGGTCTATTGTGGTAATTTCCGCTTTCTCCAAAAGCTTGCGCTTAAGCATTACCCTGTACGTTTCCCATTCATTTTTGTTGTCCGGCAAACGGTGTTCTGCGAATCTTAACCTGGCTTCGTTCTCTAAATTATTTCTAAACAGGTCCGCGCGGTTGCCGGGCAATACTGCCGGCAAACTATCATTGATCGTCTCTTTCCCGCTTAGGTTATTGTTGTTACCGGCATATGCAGGAATGCCTGCGGATGAAAAATGAAGATGTATAATAGAAAATAAAAGGCAGCAGATAGTTAATCCTCTCATTTCAATCAATTAATAGGTTATTGTTGTATCGGATCATTGAAAAACAGTGTTGCCGGCTTGCTTAGCGCGGGCTCTGACCGTTTCAAACTCGGTTTTGTATTCTTTCAGTTGTGAAGGCGATAACGCACGGCCCGACATAGTCAGGGGGTTAACCATTGTAATGTTTTTGCCGCTTAATGCCGCCGCCAGCGAAACGTCTCCCCATTTTAAAAACCCCGGCAGGTGAATGGCCATACTGTAAAAATCTACCGAGTCTCTATTGTCAAAAAGATAGCTTACCGGAGCATCGCGAAGAATAAGGTAATCGCCCTTGCCTTCCAGCGCGCTTAAAAATAACCCGGCCAGCCCGGCTTCCATTGTGCCATCCAGCCCGATCCGCTTCGCCTTAAGGGTTGTTTTAACATAATCCGTAACCGCGCTTAACTCTTTCACCCATTCGCCCATCATGGATTTTCCTAACCACAACTCCGCGCGGGACAAGGTATGATAGGTCATGCCTTTTTCAGTCTCCGTTGCTGATGTGGTTTCGCCGGCTCCGGAAAGATCGACGATCGCTATGCCTAGTCCTTTTTTCCTTGCCTCGTTCAACAGGTTTTCAGGGATATGTCGTTTGCCCTGCGAGTGGCTAAAAATGATATATTCCTGCGATTGACCGGATGGCGAGCGGTACAAAAGCGGGATAAGCTTTTTGTCGGCGGTTTCTAACGCTATACGCTCCCAACCATCGACGTTTTTAGAGGAATATGCTTTTTTCAGGGTCGAAGGCTCCTGGATACGGAGGATATCTTTTAATTCTTTTTTCTTTCTGGCCAGATCAAATGTTGTATTGTTCAGATAGGCTTTTCTCAGTTCGGTTCCCTTGTTTTTAGCATATACGGCCGTTGTAACAACATCAGGATCCCTTTTACCTATGGGATAGACCAGTAATTTTTCCTGCGGAATGGTTTCATAAGAAGCTTCTTTTTTGGACGATCCATCGCCTACGCCTTTCAGGTGAAGATCAAACCAGCCCAGCGCCGCTTCCCGGTTCTCTTTCCAATATCCGTGCGTCAGATCAAATGTTTCATATGTAATATTGTTTTCCACGCCCAGCATTTTAAAAACAGGGCGCGCATTGTTTACGCTTCTGATCATCTCAGGAATAAAAAAGGCGGGGATTTCCTCCTTTTTATGATTGCACATCTTTATTGCTCTTGGCGCAACCAGCGCCAATACTCCCGCTTCTTCCGTGAGGGTGAATCCATCCGGTTCCAGTTCGCATATACAATTGGAACGCATAATATACGCTTCGAAAGTGCCTACGCTGACCACCGGCATTGCCGCTTTGACGCGTTCGTCCAGCGCTGCCAGCCACATGGTCTGGTTGCCGCCGCCGCTGGCGCCTGTCGCCCCGATACGATTAGCGTCGACATTGGGCATGGCGCTTAGCAGATCTATACCGCGCATATTATCTACCACCTGGCGCCCCAGCAAGGTTTCGCCGATATTCATAAAAGAAGCGCCCAGGTTTGATCCGTGATATTCAAAGTCGCCGTGGGTTGTCGCCCGCTCTCCTGAACCCCAGGGATCGATCGTTAAACAAACATAACCGTTCAATGCAAAAGCCTGTCCAACCTGCTGAGGGCCTGAAGTGTCGATCTTGCCTTTTCTCCAATGTCCCAGCATATGCACTATAGCAGGGAAGGGCCCATTTCCATCGGGAATAAAAAGGTTAGCGGTAGCGTATACGCCGGGAATGGTTTGAAAAGCTATGTTTTTAACCTTATACCCTTTCATTTGTATTTCACCGGTCTCGCGGATGTTTAAAGGAAGTTTATGATCAATGGATATTGCCGCTTTTTCAATTAATTTAGCTTTAAGCTGCGCTCTATGCGCTTCCCAATCTTTTTTATTATCCGGAAGCTGATGTTCGCTGAATTTCATTATTGCTTCGTTTCTCAGCCGGCTTTCCACCAGGTCTGCATGATTGCCGGCCAGCACATCCGGCAAGCTATCCATCGCCAAAATACTCCTGTCATTAAACCGATCTTTAATATCGCTAAGCGGCATCGCATAAAGATTGATCGCTGCAAACAATATGCAGTAAAACATAAATCCTTTCATAGTAGTCAACTTAAATTTTGTTATAAAGTATTATTTCCAAATCGCATTATCGTTACCCCTTACTCCCCGGGATGGGAAGGGACGCTTTTCCGTAAAAGAATAAAGCGCTTTTTGATCTTCTATAATGATATCATCTTCTTTAAGCGTTCCATCGGGGTTCATGGCTTTGGTTATATCCAACCCAAGATGTTTGGCCAGGAATGGATAGGCCGCTTCGCGTTTGCTATTGTCATAGCCATGAAATTCTTTGGGAAAATGAGCATTTTCAACCATTTCAGGTTTGCCCAGCAGGCCGTATATATATTTCAGATGAGGGTATTCTACTTCCGGGGTGTTTTTTGTCCAGTCGCCGCCGACTGACACCAGCAGCATAGGACGCGGAGCGGTAAGCGCGGCAATCTCTACATTGTTGGTCTGGTAATGATTTGCTTTATGAATAGGCATTCCGCTTTCGCATATACATCCCCCAAAAAAATGAGCGGAAACCATCACTACAGGAACGCTAACGGCGATACGGTCATCCACCGCCGTCAATAGAAAGGTCTGAGTGCCTCCTCCCGAGGCGCCGGTCATACCGATCCTTTTCGGATCAACGCCGAGGGATAGCAGGAAATCCACGCTGCGTATGCTGTTCCAAAGTTGTTGCCTTACTGCCAGCGGGTGATTGTGCGTCCATCCGAAATCAGCCATCTGCCCATAACCTACCATATCATATGACCAAACCACTGCGCCCATGCGGGCCATGGCCGCATGGCGTTGTTGCGCTTCTACGCGGTAACGGCCATAGTTTTCGGGTTTAGACCAATGGCCTTCCACGCTGATGATTGCGGGAAGCTTCTTACCCTTAATATAGCCTGCAGGGGTATACAGGCTTCCGGTAACAAATACGCCTGGCAAGCTTTCAAAAGCCACGTTTTGCACCTGGTATCCATCATATACGCGCGTATCGCCAAAAATGGGATTGAGCGGTGTTTTCTTAGGAAATTTCTCCAGGCCGGCGCCGGTTAAAATATGTTTACGAATCTCCTTGGCCCTGCTTTTCCAGGCGTTTGCGGTAGTATAGGAAGATCGCATCTGTTCCAGAAAAAGCTTACCCTGGTCTTCTGTCCAGTAGGCGCCTACGCAAAGCATGGTATCCGTTTTTGCATCAGCGGATCCCTGGGAAAAACTAAATTGAAAGGAAAAAACTAAAGCCCAAACAAATGGCAAAGCTAGTCTGTTGTTTTTCATATTGCGCTTATTTTATTTACAAATCTTCTGTACTATCAGTCTTGGGCCGGCGCGTTAAAATTGGGTTTGCCGCAAGCGTAAAACGCCTATGCTAAAGAGTCTGATGACGTAATCTATCGCCAGTCTAAATGATATACTGAAAATAGCGAATAAATCAAAGGCTACCGGAAAACTCTAGCTATAAAAGTCCGGGAACGTTATCGGTTGCCTACTTCTCTTCTAATACATCCGTACGGTTATATCATCTGTTCCTGTAGCGCCTTTGTTATCGGTAACGGTCAGGCGGAATACATAGGTTCCTGCAGCAAGATCATTGACCTTTGTTTGCCCTGCATTGGGAGAAACGATGGTATAGGAAGAAGGTCCGCTGACCTTGCTCCAGGAAAAGGAAGCTATCCATCCGTCGGGGTCTTTTGAGGGCGTTCCGTTCAGCGTGGGGCTGTAATTCCAGGAAAGCGGAATCTCCAGGTCTGCCCCGGCATTGGCTATCGGAGGCTGATTCGAGGGAGGAGTAGATTCGCCTGTTATGGTTATCTGCACATCATCTGTTCCTGTAGCGCCCTTATTATCGGTAACGGTCAGGCGGAACACATAAGTTCCCGCAACCAGATCGTTGATCTTTGTTTGTCCTGCATTGGGAGAAACGATGGTATAGGAAGAAGGTCCGCTGATTTTGCTCCAGGAAAAGGAAGCTATCCATCCGTCGGGGTCCTTTGAGGGGGTCCCATTCAGCGTGGGATTATAATTCCAGGCAAGCGGAATCGTCTGGTCGGCGCCGGCATTGGCAACCGGGGGCTGGTTCGAAGGAGGAGTGGATTCGCCGGTCATGGTTATCTGTACATCATCTGTTCCTGTAGCGCCTTTGTTATCGGTAACGGCCAGGCGGAACACATAGGTTCCTGCAACAAGATCATTGACCTTTGTTTGCCCTGCATTGGGAGAAACAATGGTATAGGAAGAAGGTCCGCTGACCTTGCTCCAGGAAAAGGAAGCTATCCATCCGTCTGGGTCTTTTGAGGGCGTTCCGTTCAGTGTGGGGTTATAATTCCAGGAAAGCGGAATCGTCTGGTCGGCGCCGGCATTCGCTATGGGCGGCTGATTGCCTGGCGGGACCGTCCCCTCTGCGTCAATAAGGTATTCCCATGTCTGGTCATAAATGTATTTTCCGTTGGCATCCATAGGTATGTACGTATCAATGGCCGTCCCATTATGATATTTATCGATTAGCGTGGTTGAAGGATCAACAGTAGTGATTAAGGTATGGGTAGACTGGTAAGGAGGCGTTGTTTCGCCGACATTTACAATCGGGCCATAGCTGCTCATGCCCATAGCATTCCATCCGGTCGTTACCTTATCATAGGGAACCAATTCATCCTTTGTATTGGTCAGCGCGAAAAATTTCTCTTTATTGGCAGGCATCGTTTCCCAGTCAGGTATTCTGCCGCTGGATAGAAAGTCGATCATGGACAGCATGATCACTTTTTTTATAGGGTATGTTTTACCGATCACTCCTGCCAGCGCTGCGCCCTGTGAATGGCCGCAGACGATCACTTTACTCCAATTTACGTCGCCCGAGGAAAGAAACTGCCCCCAGTTTTGAGCAGGATAGGTTCTTTCCAGGTACAACAAAAGTTTGGTTAGCCTGTTGAGGATGGAGTTGGCAGGATCAACATTAACAGAGGGATGACGGTCGATCCCGTCAATGGTTTCCAGCCGGGCGCGACGATGGCAGGTGATATCGTCCGTTTCTTTGCACAGCGGGTTGCCGGCAACCTCATTGGGGTAGCTAAGCCCGATGGTATGGTATCCCAGGCTTGCGGCTTTCCGTTCTATGCCCTTTGATTCAGCCGGTACGCGGTAAGTGCCGGGAATAAAGAGGAAGAGGGTATTTTTCAACGCAGCTCCTTCGTTTACCGAAACAAAATGAGCGGCAAGAAAGCTATTGATAGCCGGATCGGTGGCAACCGGAGAAATGCTGTATTCCCTTAATACTGCAGCAGGCGCGTCCTTTTTTGTCTGCGTTTCGGACTCCGGCAACTGACTGCTATCTACTGCTTTTTGGCAAGCGCCGAAAGGCAACAGGAACAGCAACGATAGCAGCAGGGTTTTAAAGCGGCAGAACATCTTCTGCCGGATCATGGTAACAAAGGGAGAAATAAAATATAATACGCACATACGGCTTGGCCTATTCCTAAAAGGCGCAGCAGGGGAAGGCGTTGACATATACTAAACGGGTTAAAAATTTAACTGAATGAAATCAAGGATAAGAAAAGGAAGGCTATTCAGTCGGATATAAGGATCCAGCGATTATGGGTTTAATAGGAATAGACTAAGGAATCAATAATATAATTAATAATATAGATGAGGTTGGGGCTTCGTATCAATCCCTTATATCTGCCAAATTAGCCTATTTTGGCAGATCGTCCAAATAAATCTGGGCTGGCAATGACTCGCTTTAAAGCGGCAAGCAGGTTGCATGGCCGGGGATAGAATGGGATAGTATTTACAGCTGTTTATAAGAATCGTATATCAATCTCCAATAAAAATGACAATACTCCGTACCGGTATTTACTTAGATGTGTTAGAACGTATTACTCGGGTTCTCCTAAAGTATACTTTACAATCAACGTCGGACGTTTAGCAGGATCAGCATATCTGCTGCTTGCAAAATTAACAGATCGATATATCTGTTCATTTTGTAACTGCAAGCAGAAACCGGCTGTCTTCTTGCCATCGTCTAACATATCCTGAACAAGTTTTGTTACGTCAAGATCAATAGCATCTGAATTAAATTGGGATGTACTTGCTGGCACTTCCACCTGATTTTCGTCTGTAGTGGCTGGTTTGTTATTCCATGTTATGGTTCTTTCATTCCAATTCTCTATCACCCTTTTTAACCAAGATTTGTTGTCGCCATAAGAGTAGTAAGGCGATCCGGGATAATAGGAATTGCCTTGAGGAGCGGCATCGCCAACACTCACGCCAAACAGCGAAAGTTTCGCCGACTGGATTATAGCCTTATCAGGAAGTCCGTATAGCGCGGAGAATTTAATATAAGATCTAAATGTTCCCAGGCCTGCTCCTACCGAATTGAATGTCCATCTTGTGGCCGATAAATCCGGATTATGCATATTATTAACGTTTCCGTAAGCGCCGCCGTCATCATCATAAGAACTAACAATAACGTCCCGACCATCATTTGGTCCCGGACGCAAATAAAGCGTTAACGTATCGGAGGCTCTTGGCCCCGGCGTTTGCTCCTTTATACAACTGGAAAGACCGCTGCTAAAAATAATTAAAAAGCATACAATGGATAGCATCAATTTCATAGAATAAAGTTTAGCGTATGGTTAGATGTTTTTAGCAAATATGAAGAAAAAATCTTATGCTTGCAAATATGCGCTTAGCTGTCGTCAACCTCCTGTCTACTGGTACGACAGCCATTTGTCGACCAACAAAACAAGCTGATTGTTACTAAGGGTTGGCGATTACATACGCTCCATGAACAGGCTTACGCTGTATAGTTTATCGCCATACCTGGGGCACAAAAATAGGCCGCCTTATGCTTTTAAGGCGGCCTATTCAATTTTTATTTTGGACCTGCTGTCGCAGGATTCGAGCATCGTTGATGCCTATAATCACCAGGTTGTTATTCCCATCCCGGGTTCTGCGTCAGGTTTTCGTTTAGGATAAGCTGTGATTGCGGAAGCGGATCCAGGTAGTCCCGGTCCAATTTGAAACCGTACCCATCAGGCAGCGCGTTTTTAAACACATCAATAAAACCGTTTGCATCGGTCGGAAAATTCGGCGTAATCGCAAACTGGGAAGCCTTGGCGCCCATAGGTCTTTTGCCTACGATCAGTTCATCGGCGGCGGCCCAGCGGGCAATATCAGGCCAGCGAAGATTTTCTAAAACCAGTTCAACCTTGCGCTCTCTCCTGATCTCATTAATGAGGGGCGATAATGCAGGAAACTCCCAGTTAGGATCAGTAGCGATATTGTTCATATCCAGGTTAGGCATCCCTACCCTGTCTCTTAATTTTTTAATGGTAAGATCAATATCGCCCTGGGTAACCTGCCCCAATTCGGCCCTGGCTTCCACATAATTCAGCAATACTTCCGCATACCGGTATTGTATAGACGGCGTTTCTTCAAAATTCAGGTGGTGGTAAGCCATTATTGGGTTATAGTCCTTGCGACGAACATAGCCGGTTGCGGGGGAAAATGTGCCATTGGAATAGAGGAGATCATAGGCTTCCTGCCAGTACTGCGTTGTTCCATTCGTGTTGATCTTCCAGGCGACGTCGGGGGTAAAAACCGTCTGGCTGAATCGAGGATCCCGGTTTGTTGTTTCTGTTAGTATATTATCATATCCCTGGAACAATGCATTGCCGGCGATTGGCTTTCCATCCGAACACAAATAAGAGTCGGCCAGTCCCTTGGTCATTCCGTATCCCTGAGGGGTTTCAAAACGATACAGCTTGCTATGGCTATGGATATTCAGGGCCAGGTTCATTTTTGTCCAGAACATCACTTCCTTATTAGTCGAATAATCGCGCAAACCGAAAAGATCAAAATAATCATTACCAGGATTGCCTGTAGCGTAAATATCATACAAGCCCGAACCCATGATTTCGCTTGCCGCGGAAGCCGCCTTTGTAAAGTATTTTGCAGGATCCGCGGAAGCCACGCCGAATGCGGTTCCCTGGTGATATTTTTCCCAGCTGCCTTCATATAAAGCCACCCGGGATTGCATTAACAACGCTATCCATCTGTTGATCCTGGAAGCGCCGTCTGTTTTGTCTGCCGTAAGATACAATGCGGCGGAATCAAGGTCCTGGATGATATGATCGGCTATGACATTTCTCGGAGATCTTGCCGTGTATAGCTCCGGAGAGCTGGTGCCAAGCACTTTATCCACCCAGGGCACTCCCCCAAAGCTCTTCAGCAGGTTAAAATAAAAGAAGGCGCGGAAGAAAAAAGCTTCGCCTACATATTGCTTATATTTTCCAAAGTCCTCTTCACATTTATAATAGTTCTCTATAAAATAATTAGTGGATCTCACTCCCGCATAATTTAACGAAGGAGCGTTATTAAAAGCTGTTCTTGTTCCTTGTAATCTTTGGTTGACAGAGGTCTCAAGAATATAAACATCTGCTTCCAGGTCGCCTGCATTATTTCCTGAAATCGGGAAATTACTCCTGTCATAATATTGATTAACATAAATCTTGAGATCATTGGCCGATTTAAAAAACACCGGTTCTGTTACCTGATCGAGGGGATATCTATTAAGAAAATCCTTCTGACATGCCGTAAATAGCGAGCCTGTAAGAAAAATAAACAATATATATTTTACTGTGTTCATGAGCGCTAAAATTTTGAGTTTTTTCTAAAATGTCAGGTTGACGCCAAAAGAAAACATCTGGTTGATCGGGTAGATCTCTCCCATATCTATCCCGCCTGTACCTTCCCTGGTACTTGAAGCCACTACGGTTTCGGGCTCATACATTTTCGGTAGTTTGGAGAAAGTGAGCAGGTTTTCCGCAGAAAAATAAACCCGGGCGCGATTGATAAAAACCCTCTGCAGCGTTTTGGATGGAATAGTATAACCTACCTGTAGATTCTTTAGCCTTAGGTAAGCGGCATTTAACACATATCGACTCTGGTCCCTGATGTTTTTATTACGCTCAGCGGAGAAATAAGGCCTAGGAAAGTAGGAATCAGTATTGGGGCCGAATATATTGGTTTCATCGGCGGGTCTCCAATAATCTAACATTTTTCCTCCCTTAAAAATACCTGAATTGTTCGGCGCATTCATTAAACCCCAGAAATACTCCGAATAAGTATTCGGTAAAAAGTCCCGCTTGCCGATGCCCTGCCAGAACATATTAAAGTCGAGGTTTTTCCATCTGAATCCCGCCATTATACCATAGTTAAACTTAGGCGTGGTATTGGCAATGACGGAAAGATCGCCATGGTCATTAAGGGTCCTGCTGCCTTCGTCGATCACGCCATCTCCATTCAGGTCCTTATAAATGATATCCCCTGGGCCCCATTTGGCATGATAAGCAGACTGATCAGGCATACTTTCATCCTTATCCTGCATGATCCTGTCGGTGGTAAGTCCCCATATCTCGCCATATACTTTTCCTTTATACCAGCCATTGATATTAACCGCCTCTGCCAGGTAATCCGTGATAACGGTTCTCGAACGGCCTATCGTTAGCCGGGCATCATAAGAGAAATTAGAATTTAACCTGTCCTGCCAGGCAAGCGATAATTCAAGACCCTTTGTTGATAGTGTAGCATTATTTGCCCATGGAACGGCGGTT
The DNA here is from genome assembly GCA_016786785.1 of Chitinophagaceae bacterium. GTDB lineage: Bacteria > Bacteroidota > Bacteroidia > Chitinophagales > Chitinophagaceae > Flavitalea. The sequence goes on along the minus strand of JAEUVR010000367.1, from coordinate 1,302 downwards.
CCCAGTAAGGAAGGCAATTCCAGAACAACGCCCATCATATCGGAAGTAACCCTGTTGTACCAGTCGAAGGTCAGGTTCAGGCGGTTGTTTAAAAAGCCGGCATCGAGTCCCAAATCCAGGGTAGTAATGGTTTCCCAGGTCAGTCCATCGGTAACGATATTGGGCATTAACGCATACAGCGGAACCTCGTTGCCGATAATATATCCGGGGTTAGCATAATTATCTGAATTTAGTCTATACTGTACGGGCATAGTAGGTAAGTAAAGATAATTTAGCGTTCTCTGATTACCCAGTGAACCATAGGAACCTCTTATTTTGAATGTATTGATATAAGATTCAAGAGGCGCCCAGAAATTCTCCTTAGCAATATTATAGCCTACGGAAGCCGATGGGAAAAATCCCCACCTGGACCCAGGCGCAAACCTGGAAGAACCATCATAGCGGGCGCTAAACTCAAAGAGGTATTTTTCGTTGTAGTTATAATTTAAACGGCCGAATACTCCTTCAGTAGACCAGTGCGATATTTCATCCCTTAACCTAACATCCCCTGTTGCAGTACTCATAGAGGGAACCTGCTCAGTAATAAGGTTCATCTTGGAACCAATTAAGGCCCGTTTATAATCTTTATCCTGCTCATAGCCAACAAGCGCCTTAAAATAATGGTCGCCGAGTTGTTTTTCATAGGAGGTAAAGGCGCCGAGTTGATAATAATTCCCCTGATTGAGGGTAGACATGAGACCGGTGGCGGCTTCGCCAATATTTCCCATCGTGCCATTGGGGATGGGCACGGGCACAGGTTTGGGGTTGCGATCAGAAGATCCCCACCTGTTGTTGTAGCGATAGTAAAGGTTGGTTTTCCATCCCTTTACCGGCTCTATTTCAGCGCCGATATTGAGCCATAGGTCGTTGTTTTCGGTAATGATCCTGCCTCCCTGCTCCAATACGAGCACCAGGGGATTGGCTACCGATCCGTCTATATTGTACATGGGCATGGTTGGCCAGAAATCGATAAACTGCGACCAGGTATAGGTTCTTTCCAATCCGACCATTCCGATCGGAGCGTTTGTTTTGGCCTTCCCGTATTTGGCGCCGAAATTAAAAGATATCCAATCGGCTACCTGCGAATTCAGGTTTGCCAGTACGTTATACCGTTTGTACCCATCGTCTCCCCAGCTATACAATCCCGGTTGATCAAATATTCCGGCGTTAACATAGTACTGGTTCTTTTTATCTCCTCCACTGACGCTGATATTGTGTTTTTGATAGACAGCATTATCCTTATAATACATCCTTGTCCAGTCG
>JAEUVR010000380.1 GCA_016786785.1 Chitinophagaceae bacterium | reverse complement strand
ATCGTACAGTTTATCGCCGATCATCATCGATTGGTTGACATCCTGGTAGGTATAGTCCCATATATCGATGTCTTCATCGTTGCTGAACTGGTAAACCGCATAAAAAGGCGCATCAGGAAGAAAGGCATTGCCATGCCAGCTATATCCGTCTTTCAGGGGAATTCTCAGTTTCTGGTATTTCAGGTTGTTCTCCGATACCTCTATGCTTTCCCGCGTGGGGATCACCCAGTAGGTAAGGGCTGAGGTCCAGTCTGCCTCATTTACGCTGCCGGCATCCCGTAAATACCGGACGACCCTGAATCCGGGTCTGCCTGTATTATCTGTTATTTCATCTTCCACTACGTCTTTGGCCTCGTAGGAAATGACGGTATCCCGCTGACCAAAATGGACGTATGCGGTGGAATCCAGCTGGTAACGGATGTATTTTCCCACTTGTAGGGGGAAATATTCGCTAAGCGAACCGTCAAAAGGAGAGACGGTTTTTTTTTCGCAGGATCCCATCATCACGGATGCTGGCAGCAGCGCAAAAATAAAGTAGAGGATTCTTTTCATGCAGTGGTAGATAAGGTCGCCCTTCCGGCGGAGAAATATTGTTGCAACATAACGGAAAAACAGGAGAAATATTGCTTTAACTGCCTGATGACAAGGGTTTAAAGCTGGATGATGCCTCCCCCTATCACATCGTCTCCTTCATAGAAAACGGCGCTTTGCCCCGGGGCGATGCTTTTCACCTCCTCGAAGAATTTAACGGCAATACCTTTTTCATGAGGGTATAGCTGCGAGAGGGCGCCCTTGTCCTTGTACCTGATCTTGGTATGGGCTTCCATTCCCGCCGTGATGCCCTCGTATTTGATCCAGTTGATCCTGCCTACCAGCATTTCCGAACGGTTCAGGTCGTCTTCGTCGCCCAAAACAATGGTATTGGTTTCGGGGAGTATCCCGGTCACATAAACGGGTTTGCCCAGGGCAATATCCAGTCCTTTGCGCTGGCCGATGGTATAAAAAGGGTAACCCCTGTGCTTACCCAGCGTTTTCCCGGATTTATCAATAAAATTGCCGCCTTCCACGGAAGATTCCAGGGTAGGTATCCGGCGTTTCAGGAAGCCGCGGTAATCATTATCGGGGACAAAGCAGATCTCATAGCTCTCGCTTTTTTTAGCAAGTTCCGGGTAGCCGTAGCCGATAGCCATTTCCCTTATTTCAGGCTTGCGGAAAGCGCCCAGGGGCAGTAAGGTGCGGGCCAGCAGGTCCTGGGGAAGTCCCCAAAGCACATAGCTCTGATCTTTTAATTCATCTATTCCCTTAGACAAATAAAAACGGCTGTTTTCTCCCTGGCGGATATTGGCATAATGACCGGTGGCGATAAACTCGCAGTCCAGCGCATTTGCCCTTTTCAGCAATGCCCTCCATTTGATATGGGTATTGCACATCACGCAGGGGTTGGGCGTCCTGCCGGCCAGGTATTCTTCTACAAAATTATCGATCACGAAGTCGCCGAACTCTTCCCGGATATCCAGCACAAAATGGGGGAAGCCGTGCTGAACGGCCGCCATGCGGGCGTCGTTAAAGGAATCCAGGTTGCAGCAGCCGGTTTCTTTTTTACCCGGGCCGCTGGAGGCATAGTCCCATGTTTTCATGGTGATGCCCACTACTTCATATCCCTGATCATGAAGCATCAGCGCGGTAACGGTGCTGTCGATACCGCCGCTCATGGCTACTAACACTTTTCCTTTCCGGCTCATAGGCGCAAAGATACCTTAATGCCGCAATTTCACCATACGGGGCTAAGAGTTTAGCTTTTTTTAAGGTT
>JAEUVR010000336.1 GCA_016786785.1 Chitinophagaceae bacterium | reverse complement strand
TTTGAGCGAAATGGCAAATCACCAGGCTACTAAGAAAGATGTTCGTCAGGCAACCAAGCGCAGAGACAGAAACAGGTACTATGGCAAAACCACCCGTAATGCTATCCGCGACCTGAAGGCTATTAAAGAAAACAAAGCCGCTGCCGAGTCTCTGCCAGGAGTTGTTTCCATGATTGACAAGCTGGCCAAGAGAGGGATCATCCACCGGAATAAAGCCGCTAACATTAAACGCAAGCTGGCGCGCAGGGTAAATACGCTGGCATCCGCTTAACCATATTTTGTCAGGCAATCTTATACGGCATCGCATAGGCGATGCTTTTTTTTGCGCCTGGCTCAGGGTAAAACCTATCTGGGCCCAAACCGCGGCCCTTCGCTATCCCGGGTGAATCATTGCTTTTACGGCTATATCGCTATAAACAAAGAGCGGCAACTGAGATCGTCAGAAACTAACCTGTATGCAATACATATATAGCTGCTCTATAAAGAAAAAAATCCTTCATCCGCTAAGCGAATAAAATATCGCCTAAGCCAACAATGACTGTCTTTTAGCAAGTACCCCGGATGCAAACCGTTCCTGCAAAAAATTTCTACGTCAACAATGATTGCCTTTTAGCCAGCTTTATGGCAATAAACAAAGAGCAGCATATGATACAAACGCTCAGATAGCCCGCCCAATTGTAATAGAGTATCCTTCCCTTGCCGTCCTGCGCAACGATCAGCCCGGAGATGATAGAAGCAAGCCCTGTAAACAGTTGCTGAAAGGACGAATTAAAGCTCATGAATCTTCCCCGTTGCGCCGACTCCACTACCGTGCTGATCATGGCCTGGGCGGGAATATTTCTGCCGGTGGAAAAAGTGAACCAGAAGCTGAATATGCCCAATACCGCATAAAAGGAAATGGCCGGCATATTGGTGATAAAAAATATGGGGATGATCGATAAAAGAAGACAGATCACAAATACCCGGAGTTTGCCATATTTATCCGACATCCTGCCGATGGCGAAGGAAGAAAGGAATGCGGAAACGCCTCCCACCATATAGATCATAGGCGTTTGCGATTTGCTGAAGCCGACATTAAACTCCATATAAGGGTTAATGAAAGGGATGATCATAAAATGACCAAGCATTAAGGAGCCGGATAACAGCAGCGCCATCACCTGCGACTTATTGCCAAATACTTCTTTCAGCGTCTGGCCTACATTAGGCCTGTATCGTTTAACGCCCTCCCGCGGCAGCAAATGTCCGCGCATTTGCGGCAGGTAGCGCATGATCAGGTAAGCGATGGGAGCGCCTACTATCGCAATAAATACAAAGGGCGCATGCCAGCTGATCATGTTGGCGAGATAGAGGCTAAAGGGAACGCCGAATACGGAAGCGACGGCAAAAGCCATGAAGATGGTCGACATGGCGCGGCCCCTTTTCTCATATGGAAAGGTATCTGCCACGATAGACAATACCTGGGCGCCGATCAGGCCGCCAAACAGGCCGGTAAGTATCCTCGCCGCCATCAAAAAATGGGGATCGGGCGCCAGGCCGCAACAAAGCGTGCCTATAAGAAAACCCATATAAGCAAACAACAACACTTTTTTCCGGTCATACTGGTCCACATAAAATGCGGCTATCCATCCCGAAATGCAGGCTGTTACCGGATAGGACGCGACGATCCAACTGAATAGCCGGGCCGAAATATTAAAATGAGGGATCAGGTAATTGCCCAGGGGCATCATGATCATGAAATCCAAA
>JAEUVR010000301.1 GCA_016786785.1 Chitinophagaceae bacterium | reverse complement strand
TTTGCCGCGGTGCTTCTTGGTGAGCGGGCTCATCTCTACCGGGTAGTCGGTAATAAATGTAGGTTGTATAAAATGTTCTTCGCACCTGGCGCTGAAGATCTCGTCGACCAGCTTGCCCACGCCCATGGACTTGTCTGCATGAATGGACAACTGCCGGCAGACCCCTCTCAGTTGCTCCTCGTTCATTCCGGAAATATCAATACCTGTATATTGTTTGATGGCATCGTACATGGTTATGCGCTGATATGGGGCCTTGAAACTGATCTCCTTGCCGTCCACTACCGCGATAGCGCTTCCGTTAGTGGCGATGGCCGCCGCTTCCAGCAACTGCTCGGTAGTGTTCATCATCCATAGATAATCCTTGTACGCCACATAAAATTCCAGCACCGTGAACTCGGGGTTATGGGTGCGGTCCATCCCCTCATTCCGGAAATTCCGGCTGAACTCATATACCCAGTCAAACCCGCCGACAATAAGCCTTTTCAGGAACAGCTCATTGGCGATCCTCAGGTATAGGGGCATGTCAAGCGCATTGTGGTGCGTGATAAAAGGCCGCGCCGCAGCCCCGCCGGGTATGTTCTGCAATACCGGCGTATCTACTTCCAGCGCGCCCTGGCCATTCAGGAATTCGCGTATGGCATTGATCATCTTCGTGCGGCGGATAAAGGTTTCTTTTACCTGGGGGTTGATGATCAGGTCGGCATAACGCTGGCGATACTTAAATTCGGGATCCGTAACAGCGTCAAAGGTTTCTCCTTCCTTTTCCTTTACGATGGGCAGGGGCTTTAGGGATTTCGACAATAGGGTAAAGGAGTGGACATGCACGGAGATCTCCCCGGTGCGGGTAGTGAACACAAAGCCCTTTACGCCAATGATATCGCCGATATCGCTGAGGTGCTTCCATACCTTATCGTACAGGCTCTTGTCTTCCCCGGGAGCAATATCGTCTCTTTTTATATAGAGCTGTATCTTCCCGGAGCTGTCCTGCAATACGGCAAAAGAGGCTTTTCCCATATCCCGGACGCCCATGATGCGGCCCGCGAGGCATACCTCGGCAAAATCGGCCTTATTCTCTTCCTCCTTATAGTTTTGCTTAATATAAGCAGCAGATATATTCACAGGGAATAGAGCCGCCGGATAGGGGTCGATGCCCATCTGCTGCAGCTCCTTTAATTTCTCCCTCCTGATAATCTCCTGTTCGGATAAATGCATATTTCAAAAATTGAGCAGCAAAAATAGCTGATTTCTGCAAGGACTGTGTACAACAGAATTTTTGTTATACCTTTTTGTCCAAATTCAACTTCAATCATCTTATTATGAAACGTAGCGCGAGAAAAACCATCGCCTCGGGTAATGTATACGCGGAGTTCCATCGTGCCGCTGCCGGAGCCTCTGGCGAAGCGCAGTATGCCGCCGGCGAAGCCTCTGGCGACGCACGGCCGGCCACGAAAAATGCGAAGCATTCACTGAGACCTATAAAAATATTTATGCACGAAGCAAAGACAAAAAATACCCGGATGAAAAACAGATTATGGACCGCGGCATTAGCCTTATTTATATTTACCGGTTGCGATACCTTATCGGGACTGCAAACAGTGGGCGGAACCGGCGGCGGACCGGTTACCCAGTCCGAAGCGGGCGAAGGCATCCGCGAAGCGCTATCCCAGGGCATCGCCAAAGCAATATTAAGCCTGAACAAACAAGATGGTTTCTTTGGAAACCAG
>JAEUVR010000283.1 GCA_016786785.1 Chitinophagaceae bacterium | reverse complement strand
CGAGGCTCAAAAACCCTAACTGTTTTATGGATGTTTCGCGTTATTTCACGCACTGGCAGGAGATGATATTTTATTTGTTTTGTTTCATTACGCTTATCCAGTTATTTTATCTTTGGTTTTTCTTTCGACGCGTTTCCTTTTTTAAATCCCCTCAAAAAGAAAAATCCCAGCAGCATCCGGTCAGCATCATCGTTTGCGCCAGGGATGAGGCCGCCAGTCTCGCTAAAAATCTTCCGGGCGTATTGGTTCAGACTTATCCCAGCACTCATGAGGCCGTTATTGTCAACCATAACAGCCAGGACGAAACCCGTTACCTGCTGGAAGAATTAAAAAAAACTTTTAAAGATCTGCGCATTGTGAACCTCGAACAGGAGGCCAAGGGTATACCCGGTAAGAAATATCCGCTGTCGATGGGCATCAAGGAAGCCAGGCATGAGATCTTATTACTTACGGACGCTGATTGCGTTCCTGCAAGCGAATTCTGGCTGCAAAAGATGCAGGATGCTTACGACGAAGGCATTGAAGTGGCGATCGGTTACGGGGCGTATTACAAGTCGCCCGGGCTTTTAAACAAGATCATCCGGTTTGAAACCTTTCATTCCGGGATCCAGTATTTATCCTATGCGCTTGCGGGAATTCCCTATATGGGCGTAGGGCGCAATCTTTCCTATAAAAAAGATATATTCCTGCGCAACAAGGGCTTCTCCTCCCTTAATCATGTGGCCGGCGGCGATGATGATCTGTTTATTAACAAGGTGGCAAATGCAGGGAATACGCGGGTGGTCATAGATCCCGAAGCCTTTACGTTGTCCGAGCCCAAAAAAAGTTTCCGCGAGTGGAGCCGCCAGAAGAACAGGCATTATTCAACGGGAAGGTATTATAAGCGCCTGCATAAATTTCTATTGGGATTATACGCAGGCAGCTATTTCCTTTTTTACCCCTTGTTTATCGCTTGTATTTTGCTGTACGACTGGCGACTGGCCTGCGCGGTATTTCTTGTCCGGCTGATTTCCCAGGGCTATATTTATTACAAGGCCATGGCAAAACTGAATGAAAAAGATCTTTTTGCCTGGTGGTGGGCCCTGGATATCTGGATGTTTTTTTATTACCTGATCTTTGCGCCAGCATTATGGAAAAAGCCAAGGAAAACCTGGAACTGATTACGCGTTATTTCAGCGATTTTACCCCGCTTCAACTGCAGCGGTTGGAAGCCTTGGATGGATTATACCGCCATTGGAACAGCATGATCAATGTGATCTCCCGTAAAGATGAGGGCAGTCTGTATGAAAAGCATGTACTGCATTCGCTGAGCATTGCGGCGGTTTTTGATTTCCGGGAAGGAATGGAGGTGTTGGATCTGGGAACCGGCGGAGGCTTTCCCGGAATACCCCTGGCTATTTATTTCCCTGAAGTAAAATTTCACCTTGCCGATAGTATTGGAAAAAAGATAAAAGTAGTCCGTTCGATTGCGGAAACATTGGAACTGACCAATATTTCTACCCAGCATACCCGTGTGGAAGAGATCCGGAACCGGAAATTTAATGTGGTAGTATCCAGGGCGGTAGCTCCTCTTGGCCTGCTATGGAAATGGTCAAAGCCGTTATTAGCCCCCAGATCTGTTTTTATGCCCCCCGGCGCAGGATTATTGGAAGAAGAGCGTCCAATAGCAAATGGATTGATCTGCCTGAAAGGAGGAGATCTTTCGCAGGAAATAGCCGAATCGGGATGTCGCCCCAGGATGATGGAACTAAGCGCCTTGTTTTCAGGGGATTTTTTTAAGGAAAAATATATCCTGAACATAGCGGCTAAATAGCGTAAAGCTACCGGATTATGGAGCGCGCCAGGCAGATGTTCAGCTATCGGCCATTTGTCCGTATCCGTAACCATGTTGTAGCGCGTCCGGGGCCGGCAGTTATCTTGAGTATATCGGTAAAAACTACCACAAAGTGGTATTCCCTATTGCGGTAAAACATCAGATATTTGAGGTATGGAGATAACGGTTTGTATTGTTGATGACAATAAGGAAATACGTTCTGCGCTGGAGCAGATCATCGGCATGTCCGATGATTATAAGTTGCTTGCCAGCTTTGCCAATGCGGAGGATGCGTTGATTTCGCTGCCCGTATTAAAACCGTCGATAGTGCTGATGGACATCAACCTGGGCGAAGGCCAGAGCGGGATTGACTGTGTGCGAAAATTAAAGATAGATCATCCGGAGATGCTTTTTATGATGTGTACGGTTTATGAGGATGACGAGAAGATCTTTGAGGCGCTGGCTGCAGGCGCCAGCGGGTATATTTTGAAAAAGACGCCTCCGGGGAAATTACTGGAGGCCATCAGGGAGTTGCAGGACGGCGGCGCGCCTATGAGTAGCCAGATTGCCCGGAAAGTAGTGGCGGCTTTCCAGCAGCGGCAGCCGGAGGAAAATACGACGGTCAGCGCGCCTTCTCTCAATGTGTTGTCCAACCGCGAAAAGGAGATACTGGAAAACCTGGCAAAAGGGTTGTTGTATAAAGAAATTGCGGCGACCTTGTATATCAGCCAGGAAACGGTTCGCAAACATGTTTATCATATCTACGAGAAATTACACGTACATAATAAAGTAGAGGCCATTAATAAATTCTTTGGACGGTAAGAGTTTTTCGGTAACTGTACGACGCAGCTTCTCTCTCTGCGTCGTACGCTCTTACCACGGTAT
>JAEUVR010000271.1 GCA_016786785.1 Chitinophagaceae bacterium | reverse complement strand
CCGGCAACCCGTTGTCAATTTTTTGCCGTTTCCAGGCGCTCTCCGGCCATTGCAGGTCAAGCCTGAACTTATGCGGAGAGGCAAAATCAGGACGAACATTTCCCCAGCGATCCACCGCGAATTTATATATAGCGCCATGCGAAGCAGCCGTTACCGTTAGATGTCCGGTAGTACCCATCCAGCGGGTTTGCCAGGAGGCATTCCATTGCAGCGGATTGCCAAAGTCGGGCCAAAGTTTATGGAATGTCGCTAAGGAGGCGTCGGGCTGTTCTGCAACAACGTCCAGTATTCGCCGCCCCTGTAATGAAGCAATATGCTTTTTAAAGTTAACCGGTTTATCAGCAAGCGTAATAAACGCATCCTGTTCAGGGAGCCACATAGCGCCGTGGCTGATGAGTTGTTCCAGCGCGATCGTAAATCCCTTTGTGCCTTCCTCATCCAATTGAATGGTAAGCAAGGGCGCATCGGGCTTGCTCCACTGGTCGTCTTTCAAACGCCGCGCCTGTCCGGGCGAACCATGTTCCATCAGGTAGCCCCACATGGCGTCGTTATTTACCGCATAGCCGTCTTTCCAACCTGCCAGTTTTCTTAACGGAGCAGAAGGTTGCGCATAGCTGATATCCGCTACAAGCTCATCCACATCGCCTGCCCCACAGTTAAGCATAGACGAAGTAACGGCTACCCGGTCGTTTTTTTCGGTTTGCCGGCCTGATACGTTCAACACCGCCACCCCGTCGGAACCGCCTGCCAGTTGAATAAAACGGGCGCTGCGAGCGGGCGCCTTATGGCCCAAAGAAATTTTTACCTGTATATTCTCCTTATCTCCCCTCTTCGCCTGAGCTGCAGCGGGACGGGATAAAGCTATTCCGCCTGCCATGCCCAATATCGTGACAACCGCCAATTGAAAATGTTGGATCCTGTTCATAATAATTATTGCGCCAAAGCCTGATAAAAATTATAGAATATTGTTGACAATCTACGCGGTTCCATTTAAAATTATCCCTGGTTGACGTTTCCGTCAACCAGGGCGTGCGCCGCGGGCGGCTTTTCACCGCCCGCTTTCAGCGCAACAATTTTAAAGGCGACCGAATCTAGGCCTGTTCTTACTGATAATTCGGATTTTGTTGCAGATTGGGGTTTTTATCGATCGCCGCCTGCGGAATAGGCAATACATAATTCTTTGCTGGATCAAAAGATTTTGCGCCGCCGCCTGCAGGCACCACAGTATATACCGTATTTCCGCCTACAATATCAATCTTGATCGCATGTACTGTGCCATTCAGCTTGGTCTCTGCGAGCTTCAGCCTGAGCAGGTCGGGCAATCTCTTTTCTTCAAATGCCAGTTCTACCCTTCTTTCACGGGCTATCGCCTTGCGCATATCCGCCTGGGTCATTCCTCCGGGAAGATTCGGCAGGTCCGACCTGTCCCTTACGGCGTTAATGGCGTCATATACAGATTGATCGGGGCCTGTTGCTTCATTTCTTGCTTCCGCGTAGCTTAGCAATACTTCCGCATAACGGAAAATGATCCAGTTCGCGCTGTTGCCGTTATCCTGCGCGCCAGCGTATTTAGGATTCACGCCTTTAATTACATAATAACCTGTTCTTGTTGATATGCTACTGTTGTTCAGGTCCGTGGCATTCAAGCTGCCCACTCCCTGTTTCATGATCATGGTAGCGCCCAACCATACCGATCCATCATAAATAATGGATTCATAGAATCTTTTTTCACGATTTACATAAGGGTTCTGCGGATCATATCCCGACCCCGGGTCCGTGATAGGCAGGCCGTTAGCCATTGCATATTCATCTACCAGGTCTTGCGTAGGATCCACATGTCCCCAACCTGTAAGAGAACCGTTCACAAAACGGGGGCCTATCTGCCCGATATAATTCGCGAGGGAAGTGCCGCCCATATGCTGGCGACTGAATATTACCTCTACGTTATTATTACTCTCTTCGTAAAACAACGTGGTATAGTCAGGGAACAAACTGTACTTGTTCAGATCGATCACTTTTTTGTAAGTAGTCGCCGCCTGCTCCCAGCGAGCCAGGTCGTTGGATGGATTTTTCAGGGGGCTGGCATTAAACAATTCAGCATAACCCTTAAGCGTAAGGGCCGCGCCTTTGGTTACCCTTCCGGATTGGGCGCTTACCGGCAAATCTGCTTCAGCAGCCGCACATTCGGAGATGATAAAGTTGGCGGTTTCTTCAGAAGTATTTCTCGAGCGAAATACCGCATCGCCCTGCTCACTGATATTAAGCACATCGGTTATGATAGGCACGCCGCCATGGTAAGTCCACAAGATGGAATAAAAGTATGCTCTTAAGAAGCGCGCTTCCGCCAGCCTTACTTTTTTCCAGCTCTCCGGCAAATCCGAAGCCGTGACCCTGTCTATAAACAAGTTACATTTACGGATATTGGTATATTGCCCCCACCTGTTCGGCGTATTGGCTGGCGTATAGATACCGGGTCCATATACATTTGTACTTACGCGGCCCGCCTGGCCATTCAAAGAATTGTCTGAGAAATTCTCCCAGGGATCGCCGGTGTCCAGCGTAGGTATTGCCGCATAGATATTGTTCAGGAACAGATCTGCGTTATCCTGGGTTGCCCACAAAGTGAGGTCTGACACCTGGCCCTTAGGCACCACCTCCAGGAACTTTTTACAGGAGGTAATAAAGAATGAGGCGGAAAGGATGATGATCGTATTGAGTGATATCTTAAATAATTGCTTTTTCATACATTTTCAATTTTGCCGGTTAAAAGGTAATATTCATGCCTACAGAAATAGCCTTTTGATTGGGGTATCCCCAGGCATTATTCGGTATCCATGAATTGTTAGGACCGATCTCAGGATCGTAATTGATGAGTTTGGTCCAGGTTAAAATATTCTGACCCGACAAATAAATTCTTATAGATTGAAACCCGACCCTATTCATTACCGAAGCAGGCATGGTATAAGATAAGGTAGCGCTCTTCAGCCTTAAATAGTCTGCATCGCCCATCCAGAAAGAAGATCTTTGTTCATTATTAACTGTTGGAGAAGAGGTAAGCCTTGGGAACTTCGCATTGGTATTCTGGGGAGTCCAGTAATCAAAGTTTTGCTTATAAGGCAACATGGTTTCCCAGAAAGGCATGATAGCGGAGCCATGATAATACCAGTCCACTTTCGCAGCGCCCTGGAACAATAATTCCAATCCAAACCCTTTGTAACGAACCGAAGGCGAAAATCCATAAATGATTCCCGGAACCGCCGTGGGGTTGCCTATTACCGTAAGATCGTCATTGTTTATTTTTCCATCATTGTTCAAATCTTCATACCTGATATCGCCCGGCTGAACGGCGCCCCAGGGTTGGGTAGCAATACCTGGCTTTAAGGAGCCGTTTGTTTCAAAATCTTCCGCTTTGAAATAACCTAAAGCATGGAAACCGAATTGCGTTCCGAGCGGTCTGCCGGTTACTCTCCTGTTTGGATTGTTATAGGTGGTAGGTCCTTCAAAAACCTGGAGCAGCTTGTTTTTGGCATAAGTCATGTTGGCCGCTAATGATACCTGCAGATCTTTGGAGAAATCATAAGCAGACCTGATCGTGAAATCGAATCCCTGGTTCGACATGATACCCGCATTCACCTGGCTCAACCCTACCCCGTATTCGGAAGGTATCACTACATCGGGGGTCATGAGCATATTAGAGCGCTTTTCATGGAAGTAATCCAGTTCAAAATTCAGCAGCCCTTTCCACAGGCTGGCTTCCAAACCTATATCTGTTTTCTTTGCTCTTTCCCAGGTAATGCTGGGGTTCGGTTCCGCTCTCTCGCTGATTCCCTGAACTGCATTGCCGCCTAACACGTAATTTGTGCCCAATACATTATACGTGCTCATGTATTGAAAAGCGCTTCCCGCCAACGCTCCTACTTCGCCATAGGATGCTCTGAGCTTCAGGTTGTCGAGCCAGCTTATTTTATCCTTCAGGAAATTTTCTTCAGATAAGCGCCAGCCCACAGAAAATGCAGGGAAGAAGCCCCAGCGTTTGTCGGGAGCAAAATAATAGCTTCCGTCATAGCGACCGCTTGCTTCGACAAGGTATTTCTGAGCAAAGTTATACCCTACCCTGTACACCAGTCCCGCCTGCCGTTCAGCGCTGGAAGAACCGCCGGTAGACATATCGGCAGCGCTGGAGCTACCCATGTTGATCTCATCCACGGTCAAATTAAAATTCCTTCTTGTAGCCATGAGGCTTGCAAGGTCATTGGCTTTCGCTTCGAACAATCCTAATACCGCTATATTGTGTTTTCCAAAAGAACCGTCATAATTGAACCCGGCCTGGTAAGTAAGCTGCCTGGCAAAATCTATGTCCTGGCGGAGGGAAGGTTTGGTTTGTCCCCAGATGCCGTCATTGATAACATAGGGCGTCTGCGACTTGTCGAGGCTCGCTTTATGCACCGGCAGGGTCCATAATTTGTGCATCGTATAAGTGGGATCATATGCAATGGTTCCCTTTAATTTTAGCCCGGGGATAAAAGGTATTTTTTGCTCAACAGACAACTGTGAAAACAACGAGTTGATGCCAAATTTTTCGTACCCGCTGTTGAAGAGGCTGCCGGTAAGGAAGGTACCGGGCATGCCATTGCTGAAATACAAAGGCCCGTATAAAGGGTGCAGGTAACCGATCAGCTCAAAAATACGACCGGTAGATACGGCGGGAAACTTGCTGTTTTGATTACGCCCGTTCAGGTTAAACGAAACCGAAGTGGTAGACGTTACCTGCGCATCGAGGTTAAGCACAACATTGAAACGGCGGGTGTTGGTTGCCTTCCACATCCCTTCCTGCTGCATATAACCGAGCGAGGCATAGTACTTTATTCTATCTGCGCCGCCCGACACCTCGATATTATGCTGGGTCATCAGTGAATTCCTATTGGTAATCGTACCCCATATATCATTATGCGTAGGATATGCGTCGGGGTCTGATCCATCCTGGAACTTCCGAAGCTCTTCGGCAGTGTAGGGTTCAGGTAAGCCTTCGTTTACCGCCGCCGCGTTTCTTAAGGTGGCATATTCGTATGAGTTCACAAAATCGGGCAACACTACCGGGTTTTGAAACCCGACATATCCGTTATAGGTAAGCGAAGGCGCGCCGCTCTTGCCTCTTTTGGTAGTTACCAATATTACGCCATTAGCGCCGGCGACGCCGTAAGGGGCCACAGCGGCGGCGTCCTTTAACACGGTAAATGTTTCTATCGTGTTAGGATCCAGGTGCTGAAAAGTCCTGGGAATACCGTCAACGACCAGCAGCGGCTGGTTGGCGCCGGTAGACGACAAACCCCTGATATAGATGTTGGAGCCGTCATATCCCGGTTCGCCCGAGCCCTGCTTTACAATAACGCCCGATACCCTTCCACCCAAGCCATTGCTTAAGTTAGCAACAGGAACGGAAGCAATTTCCTTTCCCTTCATAGTGGATACGGCCGCGGTGAGCGAAGTTTTCTTTTGGGTTCCGTACCCAACCACCACTACATCGCTCAATACATTGCCGGCAGCAGGGGTAAGCGCAATCGTGATCTCATTTCTGCCGCCTACTTTAACAGTTTGCGTTTCAAAGCCGGTATGAGATACAACCAGCGTTTGCCCGCGTGAAACGCGTAAGGTAAATTCACCGCTTTCGTTGGTGGCCGTACCCTGTTGCGTTTCCCTGATAATAACAGAAACATTTGACAGGGGCGCTTCGCCGTCAGTGATCTTACCGTTGAGGGTAAAGTCCGACTGTGCAAAAGCCGCGCCCGCTAAAAAGAGAAAGGCAAACAGCGAAAAAAAGGCCTTCCCCAAAATAGGAGATTGTAAGAGTTTTAACTTCATAGCAATTGTTTTGTGTTTTGCTTTTTAATTTTGATTCAATACAAGCGACCAATCATATCCTGGCCGTACTACGCAAATCTATTTTTTCAGCCAGCTGCTTTTTTGCACAATCTTGCCCGATTACTACCCTATTTTGTTTAGAGAAGAGGCCCAGTTACCTTATTTTGTACGATTATTATCCTATTTTGTAAAATATGAGATAAATAAGGATAAGCAGCCAGGAAGCATTGAAGTATTTATTCAACAAGCGTTATGATCAACTCCGAATTTATGCCTGTTCCTATTGATAGTTAATTGCCATATCCGGGATTTTGCACAAGTTTTTTGTTTATATCAATCTCATGCTGGGGAATCGGCCAGAGATAATTTTTACTCGCATCAAAAGTTCTTTGTTCGCTTAATATCCGTTCTGAAGTCAGCGTAAGCGCGCCGGTAGTTGGATTAACAGAACCCAGCCTTGGGCCTAATACAGGGCCATTCATTACCTGCTCGCCAATTTTCCAACGCTGTATATCAAACCAACGAAGCCCCTCTAACGCCAATTCAACCCTCCTTTCTCTTCTCACCAACTCGCGCATTTTATCCTGGGTATTGTAAACGGTCCTATCTGTGGCCGGCATGCCCGCGCGCAATCTTACCGCATCTATGGAGTTGTAAACAGTTTCATCAATCTGGTTCAGCTCTATTTTTGCCTCGGCATAGGTCAGCAAAATTTCAGCATAACGGATCACCGGTATATTTAGCCCGCTATTCCACATGTCCGGAATATCAGCAAGATGGGAAGTATATTTTTTAGGCGCGTATCCCGTATAACTGTACACCGCATAGTAGTCTATTCCCGAGGGATTTAACGGATCGAAATAGCTGCCCTCGTAGAAAGAGCCCGGAGCAATAATAGTAGCCCCAAATCTCGGATCCCTGTTTTTATATGGCTCATCCGGGTTGTACCCCGATCCCGCGTCGGTAATAAGTTTGCCATTTTGCATTTCATAAGTATCTACAAGGCTTTGCGTAGGATCAACAGACCACCATCCTCCCGCGGATTCTGTTACCAGAACCCCTAAAGACCACAATGGCAAATCGTTTGCTATATACTGCACGTCAAGTATAATCTCAGAATTATTTTCATTTTGAATCCTGAAAAGATCTGTGTAGCTGGGAAACAAGCTGTATTTACCCATCACCTGACTGCAGGAGGCAATGCAATCTTCATATTTTTCATTAAATAGTTCCGTTCTTGCCTTCAACGACCAGGCTGCGCCCCGCGTAATACGTCCTACATCGCTTCCCGAATAGCTGTCGGGAAGATCTCCCGCAATTGCGCCTAACTCATCCAGTACAAATTTTATGACTTCCTGCTTCGACGTTCTTTCTATTACATTGGCTTCTTCGGTTGTGATATTATTTGTAACAAGCGGCACGCCTCCATACAACTGCGACATCAGGAAATATTTATATGCCCGTAAAAAACGGGCTTCGGCTTTCATCCTGGTCTTGAGTTCCTCATCCATCGGCGTTTTGTCTACATTGGCTAAAAACCAGTTGCATTTCTGGATAGTGCTAAAGTTCCATTTATGGTTTCCTGTGTTGGTAGGCGTGAGTAATTTCATATTGCCCAATTCCATGTATCCTTCCCATGGATAGGGATCATAAGCATTATCCGACGCGCAATCCATATAGGTAAGCCAGGTGCCGTCTTCCCAATTTTTATAGCAACCATTCAATGCGGCGATTGCATCTTTTTCAGACGACCACAGGCTTAACTCGCTATACTCATCAAGCGGTTCGCGATCAAGAAATTCTTTATTGCAAGAAGAAGAGCAGAACAAAAAAAACAGGCATATTATGACAAAGAAGTAATTTTTCATGACTTTTGATTTGCAGGATTTAAAAGGTAAGGTTTAAGCCAATAGTATTAACCAGAACCTGAGGGTAAGTCCAGCCGCTTTCTCCCGCCGGGGCCTCAGGATCGATCCATTTGTAAAAACTGCTGAAGGTGAAAGTATTTTGCCCGCTATAATAAATCTTTAGTTTTTTAATGCCTGCTCTACCCAGCCATGCGCTATTTAAAGTATAGCCGAGCTGAATGTTTTTAACGCGCATGTATCCGGAATTACGTATCCAGAAAGAAGAAGGGTTCGCTGCAGCGTCATTTTGAGTATTGGAACTCCAGAGCCGGGGAAACTTATCGGTTGGCCGGTCCGCCGTCCAATGGTCTTTGTAAATGCTTGTAGGTTTTCCATATTTATCGCTCACCAGGCCTAATACTTCGCCCTCTACAAAACCTTTCACGCCGGCCGCTCCCTGCAACAAAACCGACAGATCAAAGCCCTTCCAACCTACCGATAAATTTGCGCCGTATGTGACTTTCGGAAAATAAGTTCCAAGATAAACCCTGTCGGCCCCATCTATCACGTTGTCTTTATTCTGGTCTTTATACATCAGGTCTCCCGGCGCAATATCTCCCCCGGTCTGCTCTGCATGGTTATCAACCTCCTGCTGGGTTTGGAATATTCCCTCAGCCTCGTAGCCATAAAATGAATTGATAGGCAGGCCGACTTTCATAAATGTAGACCCATTGATGATGGGATCAGTGCCTGCAAGATTGGTAACAGTATTTTTAATGAATGATGCATTAGCCGTAATACTATAGGTAAAGTCTTTAGACTGTCCATGATAACCAAGATCAAACTCAAATCCGCTGTTCTTTACCGATCCTGCATTCTGAACAGGGGGATTAAAACCGTAAACGCTACCCACGGGAATATCAAGCAACACATGGTCTGTATTGCGAACAAAATAATCGGCGGTAAAGTTCATTTTCCCCTCAAGAAACACAGCGTCAAGACCTATATTGGTTGAAGTAGTTGTTTCCCACCTGATATCGGCATTGGCGCCATTTACAGGCGCGACGCCTGAAGCAATACTATTGCCAAAGCCATAATTTTGTCCTGAAGCAATGGTAGGTATATAAGGATAATTGCCGAGAAGATTTTGATTACCCAGTTTTCCCCATGAACCTCTTAGTTTAAATTCTGAAAAGATATTTTCGAACCGCGAAAAAAAAGCTTCTTCAGAAATACGCCATCCCGCAGAAAAAGAGGGAAAGGTTCCCCACCGGTTATCTTTTGCAAAACGCGATGATCCATCATAACGAATATTGGCCTCAAATAAATAGCGATCGTTGAACGAATAGTTGAGTCGTCCGAAAACCGATTCCAGGGCTATTTCAGATGAAGACCCCCCCGACTGCTGGCCATCTATCGGGCCGGCATCCAATTCGCTCAGCGAATTATTTAAGAAATTTTTCCGGTAACCTCGCAGGTAATTGTAGCTGGTGTACTCTTTCGAATAGCCGCCCAGCAGCCTCAGATCGTGTTTTCCAATGGTTTTATCATATTGAAGCAAAGCCTGTAATGTGATTATAGAATTATCATCATTGAAAACGGTTACTGAATTGGGGCCCTGGTAAAAAGTAGGATCTCCGGTTCGCCAGTTATAGTATTGAATATCTTTAATAAACGATTTTGAACGTCCCAGATTTAGCCTGTAGCCCAACATGGGTCTGAAATGCAGTCCCTTGATTAGTTCGAGATCTGCGTCGAGTATCCCTTTCAGAGAATGCGTACGACTACGGGATAGACTTCCCGATTCGAGCCATGCCATAGGGTTGCCATCGTCATAATAACCATAATAACCATTTGAATATTTATATGGCACATTCCGCCCGATACGATTGATCTGCCATATCATGCTTCCGAAGTTTTTAACATATGGATTGGTTGGCTCCCGAAAATCTTCATTCGAATAGGCAAAGTTTCCATTCACCGACAGCCGCGAGCCGAGTTTTGAGCTGATCTTAAATCTCGAAGTATAGCGGCTGAATCCCGTATTGTGCACGATCCCATCCTGCGACATATAACCTAAGGAAAGCAGCGTTTGCACTTTCTCGCCGCCCCCAACTACGTCTATATAGTGGTTTTGCTGAATACCAGAGCCGCTGTAGAATAACTTTAACCAGTCCGTATTGGGATAATTATCAGGATCCGATCCGTCTTTGAATTTTTGAATTTCTTCATTCGTATAGCGGGCGTTTTTTCCTTCGTTCTGTAATGCTTCATTGTAAAATGTAGCAGCCATCCAGGAATCCACATAATCAGGCAATCGGGTAGCTTTCTGTTTGCCTATATAAGTATTATAGTGGATCTTCATTTCACCGGGTTTTCCTTTTCGCGTAGTGATAAGGATAACCCCATTGGAAGCCCTTGATCCATAAATTGAAGCGGAAGCCGCATCCTTTAATACGGTTATGTTATCGATATCGCTTGGATTAACGTCATTCATATCTGATATCATGCCGTCAACTACCACCATAGCATCGCTATTGCCCAGCGTACCTATGCCTCTTATCCGCAACGAACCCTGGTCCTGCCCCGGTTGCCCTGTATTATTTATTATCGTAACGCCCGACATGGTTCCCTGTAAAGCAGATGACACATTGGTAACAGGTCGATCATCCAATTGTTTGGATGATATAGTTGCCACCGCCCCGGTAAGGTTTACTTTTTTTCTTGTGCCATAGCCCACCACTACTACGTCGTCCAATACATTGCTTTCCGTTTTCTTAAGGTTGAGATTAATATTCTGCTGATCGCCCACTACGACTTCAAGGGATTCGTATCCGACATAGGTAAAAACAAGCGTCTGCCCCTTTACAACGTTAAGGCTGAATACGCCATTCTCGTCGGTTGCCGTCCCTAAGCCGGTTTCCTTTATCTGCACCGTCACATTAGTCAATGGCGTATCGCCATCAGCGACCTTGCCCGTAAGCGTAAAACTTGTTTGAGCGATCATATCTCCTGCAAAAAACAGGAGGATAAATAGCGTCAGAAATGTTTTTGCTGAAATAAAGAATTTTAATAGTTCTGATTTCATAGCAATTGTTTTGATTGTTTAGTTTTATTAGATCTCGCGACCGGGCTGACCAGTTACATTCCGATCCTTTCCTAACAAATCTATTTATTCACCTATCAGGTTTTCTACACAATCTTGCTAAATCAGTATCCTATCTTGTAAGCCTCATTGTATCCAGTTACCTTATTTTGTACAATCATTATCCTATTTTGTAAAATATGAGATAAATAAGGATAACGTTGGAGGGTATTTCCTAACGCTTGAATATGAGCGAAGAATATTTTTCAAAGTATTTCAGGAAACCCGGGGAAGTCCTTTTCGAATTATTGCCAGAGAATATCCCAGTGGTATGGTCCTAATATCGCGCGTTTAGCCACTTTAACCATTTTTGGCAGGCCTGCGGCCAACTGCCATAGTGTTCATTCCCTACGGCCAGTCCAAAACCATGTCCGCCTTCGGGGAAAATATGCAGTTCTACAGGTATTCGATGCTTGCGTAATGCCGCATAAAAAAGCAAACTGTTTTCAACAGGTACGGCATCATCATTACCGGCATGAACGATGAAGGTCGGAGGAGTATCCTCCTTCACATGCAGCTCATTGGAGAAGTAATCTGCCAGCTTTTTATCAGGGTTTTTTCCGATCAAATTTTCCCTGGACACATCATTCGCAAAAGGGTCATTGAAAGTGATGACAGGGTAAATCAGGATCATAAAATCCGGGCGGGAGCTCATTGCCTCTATTGAATCTTTGGAGTTGGGGCGCCCCAAATCAAAATGAGTACCGGCGGTAGAAGCCAGATGTCCGCCCGCAGATGAGCCCATCACCCCGATCTTATCGGGGTTAATATCCCATTTCCGGGCATGGTATCTTGTTATCCTGATAGCCCGCTGAACATCTGATATGGGGTTCTGATACCCCGTAGCATGATTTCCCGAAGGGGGCAGGCGGTATTTTAAAACAATTCCGGCTACTCCAAACGTATTCAAAAATTTTGCATAATCCACCCCTTCCAGGTCATAGGCAAGTCCGCTGTATGCGCCTCCCGGGCAAATGATCACCGCTTGCCCTGTGGCATTTCTCCGGGTAGGCAAGAACACCTTAATGTCAGGAATTTGAACATTCCTTATCCCCGTGTAACCCTCTTCCTCGTTCACTATGATTTCTCTTTCGTTTATTGTGTTGGTTACATTAGGAATTTTGCCCGGCTGCCACAATGGGATCGTATAATTTTGAGCGCATACCCGATTATTGATCGCGAACGGCGCCAAAAGAGCAAACAAAAGCAATTTATTTAAACGCGTTATATGCATATAGGTAAATAATTCTGTATTGAAATGATTCAAATCTATTTGTAATGAAAGAAAGACGCCTAACCTATTTTGTAGAATTATTATCCTATTTTGTAAAATCAGAGATAAATAAGGATATACATTTTTACTTTTTTTATATTTAGGGAACGAAAACACAATACAAACCTGTATCATCGGAATTAAAGCTGTTTAAAGCACAATCCTAGAAAGCAAGCCAGTACAACTTTACGAATGCCAAATGAATGTGATCGACGTGGATGCCTATCCCAAATATGATGAATCGCTCCTGCTGCAAGAGCTGTCTGCGGGCAGCCAGGAGGCAATGAAGTATTTGTTTAACAAGCACTATGACCAACTCCTGAAATATATTGCCGTTTTCACTAAGTCTGACCAGGTAGCGGAGGAACTGGTAACGGATGTATTTATGAAAATATGGCTTGGCCGGGATATGGCGATCCACATAGAAAACATGGATGCCTTTCTCTTTAGAGTTGCCAAAAATAAAGCCATTGATTTTTTGCGGTCTGCCGCGCGAAACCCCGGGCTGGAGCAATTGCTGTACGACAGGATTGACATGATAGCAACTGAAAGATCCGACGCGGGGCTTTTGGTACAGGAATATGAGGAGAAAATAAGAGAAGCCGTAGACCTGCTTTCGCCGCAACGCAAAAAGGTATACCTGCTCAGCAGGGAGGAAGAACTTACTCATGATGAAATAGCCGAGCGTTTCGGAATATCCCGGCATACGGTGAACAATCACATTGTAATGGCCCGGCAATTTATCCGCCGCTACCTTGTCAGGAATATGGATATAGCGTTCCTGGCGCTCCTTGCCATAAATTATTTTTAACTTTTTTTTGTATTCCCGTAGTTGTCCTTCTTGTTTTTAGCGTCATTTCAGTAATGCAAAGTAAATCAGGCATTACCCCCAAATGAATAACGCTGAAAAAAAAGAATGGGAATACCTGCTAAAAAAGTATATATCGGGCTCAATCAGCAAAAATGAGTTGAGCAAGCTATTAAGGCTAACGGAAGAAAACGACGATGAAAGCTTTAATGATACGATGCTTTCGCTGTGGAATGAAGCCGGAAGCGCCGGGAATAGCCCGGGAAGCGCCGACATGGAGAAATTTCATTCCATGATGAAAGAGGCGGATATATACTTTGGGAAAAAGAATGAACAACGAAAAGGCGGATCACGAGGCCCCTGGTATATAGCCGCCGCTATTGCAGGTATCATTCTTTCAGCCTCTTTATTTTTCCATTATGCCGCTAAAGAAAAGACGCCTCATAGCGATATCGCGGCAAAAAATGAAGCTCCTTTAGATTTTTCCCCCGGAAAATCCGGCGCCGTATTAAAACTGTCCGATGGCGAAGAGATATTACTCGATAGCGCGGAAAATGGCTTACTGGCCGTACAGGGAAAAACCAAAATAACAAACACTAACGGACAGATTCAATACAGGTCGACAAACGCCGACGCCGAAACGCTCTACAATACTATATCAACGCCCAGGGGCAGGCAGTACAGACTAGAGCTTTCCGATGGAACGAAGGTGTGGCTGAATGCAGCCTCTTCCATACGTTATCCTGCGGCGTTTTCAGGCGAAGAAAGGCGGGTAAGCATTACCGGCGAGGCATACTTTGAAGTATCTCCTTCGTTTACGCCGAACAGCAATACCAGGAGGCCCTTTATTGTGCAAATAGAATCTTCCGCCGGTAAAAAAGGAGAAGTAGAAGTGCTGGGCACGCACTTTAACATTAACGCATACGACGACGAGCCCGAAATAAGCGCTACGCTTACAGAAGGATCCATAAAATTGATTGACTACAGGCAGCGCTGGAAAAAACTACAGCCCGGCCAGCAGGCAAAGCTGAGCAAATATGACGGCGACATACAGGTAGAGGATAACGTTGACACGGATGCGATACTTGCGTGGAAAAACGGCTTCTTTTCCTTCAATAATACCGATATGGACGCTCTCTTACGGCAAATTGAAAGATGGTACGACATAGATATAGAATATTCAGGCGTATTGCCCGACCGCAAATTTGGCGGAAAGATATCCCGGGAGAATAATGTTTCCGAGATATTAAAAATTATGGAAGAAAGCAATATGCGCTTTCGCATTGAAAACAAAAAAATAATCATATTACCCTAAAAAATTTTTAACGGAAATAATTTAAAAACGGGATAGAGATCAAACAATAAACCGCTCCAGGGTGAGAGTTGGAGCGGTTTCGCAAATATGCGGCTTCGGGCCTATTCATCATTGTTGGCACAAATCAGATTGTAAACCCAAAACAACACAAAACTATGCAAAAAACGATTTGCAGGGTCAGGAATTTTACCAAGGAATACTTACCCAAAACACTGCTCATTATGAAATTTCTTACATTTTTTTTATTAGTCGCCAGTTTACAGCTTAGCGCACGCGGGTTTTCTCAAAGGGTGACGCTTGCTGAAAAGAACATTGCACTGGTTAAGCTGTTTCATTCTATCGAAAGGCAAACCGGTTATTCTTTTTTTTACGATGAATCCTGGTTGCAAAAGTCCAGTCCGGTGACTATATCCGTTAAAAATGTGCCGCTGAAAAAAGCGCTGGAAGCCTGTTTTGAAAACCAGCCGCTTACTCATACGATCGTTGGCAAAACCGTTGTGATCAAATTAAAAGGAAAAACAGTCGCTGAGGCCCCCGAATTAACGGCATCGTCGGTAGCGCAACCCATTAAAGGTGCGGTTACGGGAGATGAAGGCCAGGCGCTATCCGGCGTATCCGTGGTAATAGAAGGAACAAAGAAAGGAACAACAACGGATGAATCAGGCAATTTTAGCATTGACGCCAATCCCGGCGATGTGCTGGTGTTCTCTATGGTGGGCTATACGACGATCAGGCATACAATAGGCGCCGCAACAACGATCAGCATCAAGCTGGAAGCTGAAACAGCCGAAATGTCTGATGTAGTGGTAGTTGGTTATGGCACGCAAAAGAAAGCTGATTTAACCGGCGCTGTGTCAGTTGTTTCCTCAAAGCAATTTGAGAAGGCGGTCCAGTATGACGCCCTGGCGGCGTTGCAGGGAAAGGTTGCGGGGCTTCAAATTGTTTCCAATTCAGGTTTGCCGGGGGAAAGCAAGGAAATCCAGATAAGGGGTCTCCAATCATTAGCGGCATCCACAAGCCCGCTGTATGTAGTTGACGGCACTATCAGCGATAATATAACCAACATAAGCCCCTCTGATATTGCTAATATCACTGTTTTAAAAGACGCCGCATCCGCATCCATTTATGGGGCCAGATCTGCCAATGGCGTTATTGTGATCACTACAAAAAGAGGAAGCAAAAGCAGCGCGCCGATTGTATCTTTTCATACCTACCAGGGAATGCAAACCGAAGGCAATTTAAAATTGAAACTGCTTGATGCGACCCAATATGTTGAACTGGACAAAGAAGCTTATGAAAACGCAGGATACCTGAACCAATCCCCTTATTGGGATTTTGTAAACGACCAACCTTCAGATATTATACTTAATCAGTATGCCGGCATTAATACAGACTGGCTAAAAATAATGAGAAGAAACGGAGGCATACAGAACTATGAATTGTCCGTTCGGGGAGGCAATGATAAATCCACTTTCTATACGGCTGTCAATTACTTCAAGGAAAAAGGCCGTACCATTTCAAGCTCTGCGGATCGTTTCAATGTCCGGCTTAATTCAGATCATAAAATAAATCGCTTTCTGGAATTTGGCAACAACCTGAGCATATACACCACAGGCTCTCAGGGCATATCTTCATCGCAAGCGGGCCGTGACGCGTATCAGACTGCCGTGATGCAAAGTCCGCTAACCCGGCCTTATGAAGCTGATGGAAGTTATGGATATGTAAGGGAGCCTGACCTGGAAGGACGCACCATGCCGCCGCATATCCTGGCTAACGAGTTCGTTAACGAAGGAAGGTCTTACGGCGCTTCAGGCAATGTGTTCTTAAAGCTGCACATCCTTCCCGGGTTAACTTTCACGCCGCGCCTTAGCGGGGACTACAGCGATAACATCAGTAAAGCATTCGTACCGGCTATTGTTTTAAGAAACATTGAAGGAAACGTAAAAAACTCGGTAAGCCGG
Source organism: Chitinophagaceae bacterium (assembly GCA_016786785.1). GTDB lineage: Bacteria > Bacteroidota > Bacteroidia > Chitinophagales > Chitinophagaceae > Flavitalea. The sequence continues at coordinate 19,892 of JAEUVR010000271.1, read as the reverse complement.
TATGATGGTTCTAACTGGCACTGGATAGCTGATTTTCTTTTAAATTATGACAGAACTTTTAATGGAGTGCACAATATTTCTGCTTTAGCCGGTTATTCGGAGGAAGAGAACATATATGAAGATTTACAGGGCTCGCGCCAGGGCACGCCCAACAATAATATCCAATACCTGAATGCAGGCGAAATTGCAGGCGCAAGCAATTCGGGCGGTTACAGCGATTGGGCGTTTATCTCTCAATTCGGAAGATTAAACTATAATTATGATGAAAGATATCTTGTCCAGGTATCTGTTCGCAGGGATGGATCATCCAGGTTTGTGGACGAAAACAGGTATGGCGTTTTTCCATCTTACGCCATCGGCTGGAAATTGTCGAAAGAGAATTTTTTCCAAAAACTGACCCCTGTCATCAATGATTTTAAATTAAGGGCCAGTATCGGAACGCTCGGCAATGCCAATGTAGGCAACTACCCTGCTTATGCATCCTTGACGCCAATGACCTACGTGCTCAATAATAATATTACAACAGTATACACCTTAGCGCAGTTCGCAAACAGGGCCATCGCATGGGAAACAACGAAAAAGAAAAATTTTGGAGTTGACCTTGCTATGTTCAGGTCAAGGCTGACTTTAAGCGCAGATTACTATATATCAAACACAACGGATCTGTTGTTTGGACAACCGCTGCCCATCAGCTCCGGAAATTATGCTAACTACGAAACATATAACCCCACCATCAATGGCGGCGAGATCCGGAACAAGGGCTTCGAGTTTACCTTAGGCTACCAGGAGGCGAAGAAAGACTTTTCGTATGGACTGACTGCGAATTTTGGGGCTAACCGCAGTAAAGTGATTAATTTGAACGGAGAGGATTTCGGCGATGCTTCAGGCATCGTAGTTGGCCAGCCAATGTATTCTTTTTACGGATACAAAAGCTTAGGCGTAATTAAGGACCAGGCTACATTAGATAACTATCCCCAGAAAGACGGCTCGACGTTGGGCGATCTTTGGATAGCCGATATAAACGGCTGGGATAATGATGGAAAATTGACCGGCCAACCTGATGGCGTGGTGGATGACGCCGATCGTACTTTCATTGGCAACCCCGCGCCTGATTTTACATACGGTTTGGTTGGAAACCTTACTTATAAAAGGTTCTCCTTTCAATTCTCGTTAATGGGTGTGCACGGCATCGACCTGAATACAGAGGGACCAACGATGAATTATTTTTTCTATCCTCAAAACAACAGCGTCCGCATACTTGACCGCTGGCATCCTGTTAAAAATCCCAATGGCAACCTGCCCAGGATTACGAAAGAGGATATTGCTGGAAATGTGTCTGAGTTTTCAAGCTTCTGGTTGTCCGACGCCTCTTATTTAAGGATCAATAATGTAAATATCAGCTATTCATTTCCTGAGTCAGTATTCAAAACATTCCGGATGAAGAACCTGGAACTGTATCTCAGCGCTCAGAACCTTTACACTTTTACCCGTTTCCCGGGACAGGAAGTGGATGTTACAGACCAGGGGCAGTTTAATCGTCCTTCTTCAAAAGTTCCTTTACCAAGAACAATTTTAGTAGGCATCAAAACTTCATTTTAATTAGAAAAATATTAATACTTGACAGGTATGAAAAATAAATTCTTAATACTAACAGTTGGCCTAATCTTCATAGCTTTCCTTACGAGCTGTAAAAAGAACCTGCTGGACAAAGCGCCAAAGGATTCGGCCAATGCCGCTAACTTTTTTGAAAACGAAACAAATGCGAGGCAGGCTGCCTTAGGCGTATGGGCCGGCTTAACAGACGAAAACTGGTTTTATAAGAGGTACTTTATCACCATGACCGATAATCAAAGCGATGATTCCTATACCAGGATAGTTCCAAACCGTATTGAAAATGTGCACTGGACCTTTGATCAGAATTATTATGGCATGAGATCATGGTATCGCGGTTTCTTTGCCGCTATCAGTCACGCCAACTTCGCTATTGACGGGATACCTACCTCATCCGACCCTGGCTTTACTGAAGAGCAACAGGCTCCCTATATTGCCGTGGCCAAATTAGGCAAAGGTTTTTGTTACGTTCAATTGACAACGCTGTGGGGCGACGTTCCTTATTTCGCTACGTCTATCACTGATCCCAAAGACGCGATCGTTCCGAGAACGCCCAAGGCCGAAGTGATGAGCGCTGTAATTGAGGATTTAAAATACGCAAAGGAGCATCTTCCCGTTTCATGGATAGGCGATGATATAGGGCTGCCAACCAAAGCTGCCGGAGCGGCTATGCTGGCAAAAGCATACCTGTATAATAAAGATTATCCGAATGCGGAAATAGCGGCAAAGGAAGCGCTGGAAATTGCAGACGCTTCGGGATACGCGTTAATGAATGACTATTTATATATGATGTCGGAAAAATCGCAGGATGATGGCGCAAATAAAGAGTTTATACTGACGCTTAACTTTCAGAAAGACGCAGACGCTACGGGTAATTATAATGAAATGGTGGTGGAAAGAAATGTGAGGGATGCGCCCGGGCCCATCAACGATATTTACGGCGGAGGCTGGGGTTATGCGCTGCCGACAAGAGATCTGTACGATGCTTTCGAGACTACTCCAAAAGTTGATCCGCGCAGGAAATACTCTATGTGGGCGCCAGGCGATTTTTATGGTATTTATCACGGACCCGCCTTTACTGATCCCGCCGACGGCAAATCTTATGTTGACGGAGATTCAGTTTTTTACAAGAGGGGGTGGTCGCTCACTAATTTGAATACGCGTAAGCTTGTTTCTCCCTGGATGGACAATGGAAAGCAACTTGTTTTGATGGGCGCCGCAGCAGAAAGCGGCTATGATGATCCCTTAATAAGATATGCTGATCTGGTATTGATGTATGGAGAAGCATTGATTGAAAATGGAAAGATCCTTGAAGGGATGGCACAGGTGAACCGGGTGCGCGCAAGGCCATCGGTTGATATGCCTCCGTTAACAGCTACCGACCAGGCCGATGCCCGCGCCAAACTCAGGCATGAACGCAGGGTGGAATTAAACATGGAAGGCATCAGGCTTTTTGACCTGTTCAGGTGGGGCGCTATGGAGGAAACTTTCGGCGCCGGGCTGAATACCAAGCCCAAATATCAACGGTTCGGCGATGATACGGTGCTGAAAGATGCGAACTTTCAATTTCCAAAGTGTAATTTATGGCCGTTACCTATATCTGAACTGGACGCCAATCCTCTTTTGAAGCAAAATCCGGGTTGGTAGATGTTTAATCACGAAATACAGCAAAGGATGGCGTATTAAGACAGGTAATTTATATTTGTAAAAGCGGGAAGGAAAGGTGAAAAAGTGTTTTCCTTCTCGCTTTTCACGTTCAATAAAACATTTAATTATTATACCGTGATATCTAACAAAAAGTTTATTACCGGATTAGTTTCAATGGCTTTTTTGATCATTGCATGCGAGAACGTTCCCTCCGAAGTAAATGTATCAAAATTCGGGGCAATACCGGGCGACGGCATGGATGATTCAAAAGCCATACTGGCGGCTATTGAACATGCAAAAGCGAATCATATCCATACGGTGCGTTTTGATGCCGGCGTCTATGAATTTAAAGGTCTACCCGGCTGGGGCGCTTCTGAGAAAAGAGAGCGGCGGCCCGGTTATATCTCATTGGAAGATATTACAGACCTCGAATTAGTTGGCGCCACCGACCAGCAGGGAAAGGCAACCACATTTTGGGTAAAAGACAACGATCTTAAAGAAGGTCAGCCTATGATGCTCTCCATTCGGAAAGGATCCAACGTTGCCTTAAAGAATATTGCCGTTGACATGGCTCCTTATTATTATTCCGCTGGTAAAGTAATTGAAGTGCAGGGCGATAAGGTCACCATAGAAGTGTTTTCCGGCCACCCGATGGTTGATGGGCAAAAGGCTTATATTATGGGAACGTACGACCTGGAAGCCCGAAAAGCCAAGGCCGTGCGGATTACCTGGGACGAAGACCTTCCCCAATGGCATATTGACGGAGAGGAAAGCAGCAGGCGCATGACCATGCATTTCGATCCGCTGGCGCAATTGTGCAGGGTGGGCGATGGCGTTTTCTGGTTCCAGGGTAATCACTCGGGGTCTATGATCGGCTTCAGCGGCATTAATGGACTCCTGCTGGAAAATGTACATATCCTGAACGGGCATGGATTTCCTATTACCAATAATTCTTGCCACGATATTACTTACCGCAATGTGACGATCAAACCGGAAGGCAACAGGATAGCCACTGTTTGCCGGGATGGGTTTAAGCTTTATGCCGCCTCTGGAAAAGTGCTGATGGACAGCGTACATATTGAGGGATGTTTGGGCGATGACGGGCAAAATATCCACGGAACCTGGCTGGCCGTATCGGAAAAGCGGTCAGACAAGGAATTGGTTGTAGGATCAGGCCGCACCCTTCTTACCCCTGGAAAGGAAGTCGTTTTGCTGGATGACAAGTTTCGTCCTGCCTGGCGTTCGAAAGTCGTAAAAAGCGTTATGGAAGACAAGAAGATGCTGATCGCCTTTAGCGATACGATCCCCGGATGGGTTCATGAGAAAACCGCAGTTGAGCCGCAGGAATGGCTGCCAGATAGCGTACATATCGTCAACTCGGTCTATCGCAGTACAGGAAGGTTTGGGGTTTTATTAAAAGCTTCTAACACTTTAATTGAAAACACGCTTTTCGAAAACAATGTTGCGGGCATTCACATCGGTGGAGAATGGAGCTGGGGATACTGGCTGGAAGCTACCAATCCTCAGCATATTGAAATCAAAAACTGTACTTTCAGGGACAATAAGCTGGATATGCGTTATGCAGGCGCCAAAATGGATATGGCGATCAGCATTGCCAGCTGGACCAACCCGGATAAATTGGGAGAGCCTTCTGAAACGCTTTCCGGCTTAATGCGCAATATCTATATTCATGACAACCTGTTCGAAGATGAAACTACATGCGTCAGCCTACAGAACTGCGCCGACGTATGGTTCTGGAACAATACGCTTAAAAATTGCAAACAGGATCTGCTGATCAATGAAAAGACCGCTGAAAATATCTACCGCACCGCTCCTACCCAATAATAGAGACTGCGTTTAGATAACTAACAGCCTGGCAAAATAATCTTCAATACTAATGTCTTATAATGAAAGATGCAAGGCGCTAAACGCCTCGCATCTTTGTTTAATAAAGCCTGCCATTTGATTGGCTCATATTACGCAAGAACTGAATAAATATCTACTTAAAAATAGCATCGCTCACATACCCGGCATTCGCATAAGGTCGCAGGTAAACCGTATCCCTGTTCATATTGTTCATCCAAAGTTCATTATCATCCAGTTCCTCGGGAGGATATTGAGATACATTACAACGCATCGCCTCCCTGGCAATTTTATTCTCCTCTTTGCTGCACCATATACGCACAGGCAAATATTTTTTTTCTACCGGCTTATATTGCCTGTGATAACTTGTCTGCGGCTCGGATTTATACGGAGGTTCATCTCTCCAGTGTTCCGTGGGTATAGCGGTATAAAATAATTTTCCAAATCCTGTCGACTGTCCCGCCTGGTAGATCTCAGTAACCACCGCGCCCACCATCCGGTGATCAGGATGCCCTGAACCGCCCTCGGCGCCCCAGGTAATAACGATATCCGGCTTATAAATGGCAAAGATGCTATCCAATCTTTTCCTCAAAACTGACAATGCATTCCAGTTAGTCAGTTTCCCGTCTCCTAGCCCGAGCATGATAGGCGGGTTTATGCCTAATGTTTTGCATGTACATTCCGTTTCCCGCGCCCTTACATGGGCAAGCGAATCTCCCGCCGGTATTTTCGCATGCTCGCGAATGCCCATATCTCCATTGGTAGCGATCGTCAAATATACTTTATGTCCTTGCGATGCAAGCCTGGTAAGCAAGGGGCTTACATCAATCTCATCATCCGGATGGGCAAATACCGCCATTACGGTTTTGGGGGTTGCGTTATTGACTTCTGTTATGGTTTCTGAAGATGATTTTTGTTTGTCGCTACAGCCAAAGAATAAAAGGCATGCTGCAGGCAGTAGATAATTTTTCATTGATGCTACAGTCGTTTAATGTATTGCTTTCGAGCCGCGATTTTGTCGATCAAATTTAAACTTATTTGGAATTCAAAATAGACAAATCATGAAATCTTATTCTTAACGAAAGCATTTTCTTAATGATCATGCTGAAAAATACGTAAAAGCTGTTTCCTTCAAAATTCCCCCGAACTCGCTATTTGCCGCCACCTGCCGGTCGGATAGTTTTGTAATTGAAAATAAACCATCATGAAAAAGACACTCTTCTTATTGCCGATATGCATTTTCCTGCTGTCGGCCAGCTGCAAAAAATCGAATGAAGACCTGCCCGACCCGGGAGGTCCCCGCGGACCAAACGTACTTCTTCCCAACAGCGGGTATCTTGTTTGTTTTGGAAAGGACATGAATAACCACAAGGATACAATGACGTTCTATTTCAGCCTCAGTGGCCAGGAAATGACTTTATTTGGCCGCCCGTTCCTGCGGACCGATGATGAAATCATGTTTACAAATAACAGCGATCGCTCGGTAAACATAAGAAGGAAAACTGCTCACGTGCATAACGGCGTTAGTTACGACATGTTTGGAATAGAGGAAAACAAAAATCCCGCTTTTTCTTCTTTCCCGAAAAATAAATACCTGTGGACGTTTTTCCAGAAAGATGAGTCTGTTACCAATCACTTCGTCATCAAGCGCGATGAAGGCGATAAGTTGAAGTTTACCATTGAATCCAAAGCGTTTCCCGGCTACTTCCTGGGCGTTGCAAAATGGGAACATGCGACCTATCCAAGTACCGACAGGCTGGTTTTCACTACCACTCCTGTGGTGTTTTGGTTTGAATAGAACCAGAAGGTATGGCGGCGCTTTGAGAAATGATCTGAAAAGGTATGCCTGGTTAGGGTCCTCAAATCAAACGAGGATCCTTTTTTATTTCACACGATCTTATTCCTGATCGCTAATGCCACCGCTTCCGTGGCCGAATGCACATGGAGCTTGCCATAAATATTCGATACATGCGATTTCACCGTCTCCTGGGAAATGAACAGTTCGGAAGCGATCATCTTATAACTTTTTCCTGCCACCAGTAGTTGCAAGACTTTTTTTTCCTGCGTACTGAGGTTGTAGTTGGCGGTGGAAGGTTGAAGATTTACTTTAAACAATTCCAGCACGCGACGGGCTATGCCGGGCGTCATCGGCGAACCGCCTGACTCCACATCTCGAATGGCTTCGAGATAGCCGTCGGGCGTGGTGGATTTGAGTATATAACCAGAAGCTCCGGCGCAGATGGCGTTGAAGATATAATCATCCTCGAAGAATACGGTTTGAATAAGAATATTGATACGGGGATAATGTCTTTTCAACAGGCGTGTGGCTTCGATGCCGCTCATGCCGGGCATCTCGATATCCATCAGCGCCACGTCGCAGGGACTGGCCGCAATATCATCGATCATATTCTGGCAATCGGGATAGGCGCCTGTACAGGAGAAGCCTTCGGAATTGGATAAAAGCAACTCGAATGTGTCGCGCAGGTGTTTGTTGTCTTCAAAAATAGCTACTCTGGTCAAAAGGATACTTTTTTTAAAGTTGCGATATCCGTATTCGATTTTCAATAGCGAAATCGGGGGAGTTTACACGGGTAAGGTAAGCATGATGGTAGCGCCTTTGTTCACCAATGAATTGATTTCCAATTTGCCGCCCAGTTCCGCCGCCCGATTGCTCATATTATCTAGGCCGTTTCCTTTTCTCGCGCTGGCATGGTCAAATCCGTTTCCTTCGTCTTTGATCACCACCTGCAGCTCGCGGTTTTTTAATGAGCTGGCGATGTCGATTTTTTTAGCGCCGGAATATTTGGCTGCATTGTTCAACGCCTCTTTGAAAATGAGGTATATGTTCCGGCGCTGATCTATGCTCAGCTTTACTTTTTCCAGTTCGTCCAGTTGAACGGCGACCTCAATATTTTTACTGGAACCCACTTCATAGGCAAAATGTTCCATTCTTTGTACCAGGCTGCCCGCCTCCGTTTCGCCGGGTTTGATCATCCAGACGATGTCTCCCATTTTATCCATGGTTTCTTTGGCATTGGCGCTCATGCGCGAGAGAATATCATGCTGTGCTGTTTCGTTGGTCTTTTGAGAGGCCATCTGGCTCAACATATGAATGCTGCTCAGGGAGCTACCTACCTCGTCGTGCAGGTCGGCGGCAATGCGGTTGCGCAGTTCAAGCTCTTTCATGCGCTGGCGCAATTTACTCCTGTTAAACAAGAGCCAGGCGCCGGTCAGCGCCAGCAGCGCTATCATGGAAGCGCCCATCATCATGTACCATTGTTGCCGTAATCGCTGTTGCTGCAATTCTTTTTCTTTGTTCAGCAATTGAATCGCTTTGTCTTTTTCCTTTACCTGAAAAGCAGTTTGCAGTGTGGTAGCTTCTTCGCTGAACTGTTTTCGCATCAAACTTTCGCCAAACTCTTTGCTTAATTTTAAATATTTATAAGCCTGTTCAGGGTTATTATCAGCCTGGTAAGATTCTGCCAGGTTGGCGGCGACTATCTGTTGTCGTAAAGTGTCGCGTGTAGAGACATAAACCCGGAAAGCTTTTTCTCCATATTCAATGGCCAGCTTGTAGTTTTTGTTTTTCTGCTCCACATCGCACAAATTGACATAGATATTTGCCGCCTGGCGCTCGTTGCCTATTTCTTTACAAATATTAATCGCACGCATAGCCGATTTACGACTTTCATCGAACCGGTTCATACGGGCGTATGATTCCTGGAGGCCGATATGATACGCTGCCAGGTTTTCTTTATCATCAAGGCTGTCGCCAATCCGGATAGCTTCTTTCAACAGGGGAACTGCCTTTGCGGGCTGTTCTAAAATATTATACAGGTCTGCCTTGTCGGATAACATTTGCGCCACCATACGGCGGTTAGTCGTTCTTAGAAAATACTGCAATGATTTATCGATATTCATTTCGGCCGGTCCATATTGTTCCTGGGCTACGTAAATATCAGCTATGATGCCATAAATACGTCCCAATGCGTCTGAATTATTTGCCAGTTTTTCCGCATACTGAACGGCCGTGTCACAATCTTTCAAAGCCGCGCTATAGCTGGAAGTATTCGTCAGCACATCGGCCCTGTTGATATAAGCCAGCGCGAGTCTTTTGATGTCGCCGGCTTTTATGGCATAGGGAATAGCCAGGTTGATGTATGCCAGCGCCGAATCATACCTGCTATTGATGGAAAAAGTTAAAGAGATGGCGTTCAGGCAGCGTTCCATACCGGAAGTGTAATCCAGTTTTTGGGCCAGCGCAAATCCCGCCCTGAAATAATTCATGGCCGCCTGTCCGTTCTGGTAAAGGGTATCGGCGCCGGCCTTCCAGTAGCGCATCACTTTATTGGAGTCGTCGCGCGCCGCTTCTAAGCCGTTGGTAAGAGAACCCTGCGCTATCAGCGAACGACAGCTAAACAGTAATGCCAGCAATAAGCAGTAGGAGGGTTTAAGCATATATTGAAATTACAGTTTCCTCTCTATAGTATATCATCTCTCTCAAATCCCCCGATCTCGCTATTTTCTTTGGCTTTTTTGATCGTCAAATTTACAGGATCATAACCTGATAATCATGAAACCAAGGATTACAAAGTTATACTGCGTATTGCCGGTGATTGCAGGCCTGTCTGCATCCTGCAAAAAATAACCGATGCATTGATACAGGAAATTTTTGCCAACAAAAAATTACGATAAATAAAGTAGCAGTAACTGATTACTAATCTATTAAAGGTTTAGCTGTGAAGTGTGAAGAGAGTTCGATCTGACAAACCCATAATCTTTATGAGAACGACTGAGGTGAAATGGAAAAGCATAAAAGCGCTGAAATTCAGTGGAAAATAAAAAAGCCTCAACTTACGTTGAAGCTTTTCTTAAGTGATCCCGCTGGGAATGACCCTCTTTCTCCAAAATCCTTGATAGTAAAGGGTTTCATCGTATTATTAATTTATAGGTTACCAGTTTAGTTACCATTAGGCTCAAATATCCTACTTTTTCTGATGGATGGTAAAGATGAAATTTGCCAATAGCATACGATAAGCCATTTTACTTGTGCCAATAGGTTCCCAAATGGACATTTTAAGCCCAAATTCGGCTCCGTATGCTATTTTTACTTCTATGTATGCTCCAAACCACTTGGAACAAAAGACCCTCCAAAACTGGCATTTCTGGCACACCATCGTTTTTTCATCTATTCAGAAATTTTTCCTTTAAATAAAAAAGGCAGGACATATCATTTTTGGACTCCTCCGCAGACATACCCCGCCCCCCAAGTTTGTCCGCACAAACACTGGGGGATGATGGTGAGGTACTGGTATTAAATGCGTGTCTGCAAAAATTAAAGAAAACTTAATTGGCTTTTTCCCCCCTAACAACTAACCACTTTAGATTGGTCAACATGACAGTATGATCTAAGGCAATTGCCAGAGCTGTATTCTTGCTTCTCTTAACATAGAAAATTGAACGTTCGGATTTATCATTATCCTCCAGTATCCATTCAGATTCATCATCAATTACAAAAACTAATTCATTTTTCTCATTTTTACGAATGTCTTTTACAGCTTTTATTTCCGACCTTGGAATGCAGGCGCAATTTACTAACCTTTTCTCATTCGAGTCCAAAACATAATATTCAATTCTGATAAACATCTGTTGAGAATCATCATTAAACTTTATTCCTTTGAATGCTGTAAATCTTGCTTTCAAAATATGATAGTAACTGTCGGGAAACCTCTTAAAAGATAGCTCGTTAAGTAAAATTTCGTTATGCGTTGCGGAATACCAAGCAATATAGTTCTCATGCTTACCGGTTTCAATACTGAATTTCCTAACAGATACGCTCGGCGATTCTACTTGTAATAGTATATCTTTTATATTTTTTATTTCTTGAGAAAGACAAATTTGTATTTCTGAAAGAAAGAAAAAGATCAACATCATTTTTCTTGCGCAACTAAGAGGGGCGCCATTAATTTTTTCCAAAACAGCATATTTTTTGCTAAAATATGGAGAATTCTCTATTATATTGAAAATAAAATCTGTTCCTTTGCAATAGATAGCCATTACTTCATCACCTTTAGCGTGTTGTATCTCTGGGTGAGAAAAGTATCATACCATCGGCTTGTCCTCTTTCTTATCCTGTGATTTCTTTATTCTTAAATGATTAAATAGATACAATGAAAAGATTTTCAGCGATTTTTCTTGCTGTCCTTTTGTTAGGCTGTGAAAAGATTACTCCTAAGCCTGAAGAAGAGAACCCGAAACAAAAAACCTGTGATCTCCAAGAGCAGATTTTGGACTTCCCCGGCGATCCTAAGCAGGAAGGAGCCAGACAGATGTACTTTAAAAAGGAATATTACGATGATGGGAATCCAAAATCATTATATGCAATTATTCAGGGAACTTTTGGACAGATTGATACCCTAGAGTACAATTTTACCCATTCTATAAATAAAATCGATATTATCCTTTATGCTCGAGGATTTGAGAGCTTCTATAATCCTTATCCTCCAGATACAAGTTATTTTACTGCTTATTTCGATCCACAATCCAGTTATGTAACCAAAATTGGAGATGATCCTTTTGTATATGATGATAATGGGGTTTTAACAGAGGCCGCGTTTAATGCATTGGAATATGATAATCATGGAAATGTAATATTCCTTAAAGCCAAAAGCGTCTTATATCCTGAAGATGCTGGTGGGATCAAATATGTATATGACCTAACTAAAAACGCTGGTAAAAATGATCTATATCCACCTGCCGGGTTAATGTTTGGTCGTAATTACTGTCTTGCTGAAATAATGGGATGGATACCTCCGCTTTTTCATAATCTCCGCACAAGGGAGTTTCTATATTTTGGCGGTGATTATTTGGTATCTGATATTTTTATCAAAGAACATACCTACAATACGGACAGCCTGCTAACATCTTTTAGATATGATGGTATGACAGTTCATAATAAATGGAAATGTTGGGATGATAAATAACTCAGCCGACCTTCTTTTATTCTCCGGTAAGCTATCTATCTCTATAGAGGATATTAGCCAAGCAGCCCCTTTAAAAAGCTAGGTCCAAGAGTAAGCCGGCGTCTTCCCAAGAATATAGAAAATTCTCCATTGCTTAGGATTGTTGATATTCTTCACTTTGAAGAGTGAAGAATACTTCTAAAAGAGAATACTATATAAACAAAGGAGCTTTACGCCTTGTAGGAGCTAAAATCAGGGAAATACGTGTTTCTAATGGTATTTCTATAGAGCATTTTGCTAATAGTTCTGGTATGGATTATTCGCAAATAGCACGAATGGAAACCGGACAGGTTAATTTTACTATTTCTTACTTATTCAGGGTTGCTGAAGCTCTCGGAGTTACTGCGAAAGACCTATTACCTTAACGGTATCAATAGGGATGTTTAGACGAAAGGTTTACCATTTGACCGGCCTATGGTCTATGCAATATTAGACCATGTTCTATTGCACTATCTTTTCATAAGGATACTTTTCCATTAGTGATTTAACCTCGCTTTCAGAATAAGGTTCATTTGTTCTTGAGTCATAGTAAACAATCTTATTTCCATCATATCTTTCAACAATTTGTAATCCATTTCCAAAGCGGGTAATTACCTCTTTGTTTAATTTATCTCCTCTCAACTTGTCATAGTACATGTCTCGGTTGTTCATCATCATTGTCATTTCTTGAATCATCTGATCTCTTTCAAAAAGTTTCTTAGTAAGATCTTTTATTTCTTTTCTCGAATCACTATATCTTATTTCGAAATTTCTAAACTCCTCATTTGTCATTTTATCTCTGTCTACAATCACAGATTTTAATTCTTCAATCGTTAATCGATTTGACTCTTTCAGGTTTTCAATTTCTTGTTCCATACTTTGATTTCGCTTTTGTAATTCCTCAATAAGTTTATTGTGTTTGCTGCGTTCTCTATATTCAGTTTTCGCTTCTTCAAATTTTATTTCTTCTATTGCAACTTGTGTCGCGTTGTCGATGTTTTGTTTCTTTCTATTAATTAGAATTTGATTTCTCTTCAACAGCGATGTCTTTAATAAAAGCTCAAAAATTAAACTTAAGTATGGCAGCAAGAGGACGTAGAATACAGCGGCATACAAAGGAAACAAGAATAAATATTGGATACTAGAAAAGTTAGTGTCTAAATAACTAAATTTATCCTCTATTTTTTTGTCAGCAAAAAACAGAAATACAATAGGTTTCCAATTGAATAGTATCCAAGAAGTCGTAAACGCTCCTAAGAATGGATTTTTTACTCTCTCCTCGGTTGTTTTGAATATAGATTGTAAAAGCTCTTTCATTTATAATTTGTTAATATACGCATCCTCTTACGGCATTAAAAAACTTACACCCAAAGATGTGCTTTGATCTTTATAGAAAATTATGTAAGTAGTTAACTTTAAGTCTAGGTAGGATGTGTATTTATTTACTTGGTGGATAAGGCGCATAGACGAGGAAGTTATGAAATATATTTTATATATATGGTTTCTGTCAGACTTTTTGACGTTAATCAACACTCATTTTTAATGAGCCTCGATTGTTTCGACATATGAGGGCTCTGTAATTCTCCGACCATGTGGAACTAGAATATAACCAGAATAGAAACTCGGCTATACAATCTATTAATTATCAATATTATATAGAATTTGTGTTGGTTGTGCTTGATAACGCTTGAAGGAACCTAGGTCTACGAAGAACAGTTTAACTTACGTAGTATGGTTTTGCAATACTGCAAATAATGCAATACTGCGCATTAGTTCTTATCCTTTTTCTTGTTGTATTTTAAATAGGAGACGGATACTATGTCCACATGGAAGAGGAGAATAATCGGCGACAAAACTTAGTATAACACAAAAACAGTAGCCATTTTCAGACTACTGTTTTGTGGTTTTGCATATGTTGCAAGGATTGCAAGCTATTCTAGCTTTTTATAAACACCATTGACAGATGTCTCAATCAAATTTCTGTCTTTAAAAATCTTCAAGTATCCGTCAATTGTTCTTTTGGCTAGGCCAAGTTCATCCCCCTTTTTCAGTGCTTCTGCTCTTGTGAATAAATCTGCTAACTCAGAGTATAGTCTGTGCTGATTAACTGAAAGAACAGACTTGTTTTTCTTCGGTAGTAATTCATAAGCGTTGTAGCCATGATTTATTGAAGTAGTCATTAATTGAATGGCTGTATTTAGAGCCGTTTTTGAACATTTTAATGTGTCGGCTATAGTGCCCTTTTCACAATACTCAAGGAAGGACAGAATAGAAGCAATTTTTAGAGCTACTACGAATGACCTTTTAATACTGGCTTTAAGATCAGGAAAGCTGTTTATACGATTATATTCTGCTTGAAGGATCGTTTCTATTTCTATCATCTGCTCCTTGCTAAATCTTATATAAATACTTTGGAAGTTCAAATGCTGAACATAATAGTCGTTTGCAACTTTTGCAAACTCTGCAAAAGCCGTATTCAAATCTTTGCCAGTGGAATTATTCATCCTGCCAAAACAATTCAGCTTCGATGCTACATTATCGAATATGTAATAGTACCCTCTGCTGAAAAGACCGTTTTCAGTGGAATTTATCAACGTTTTGAACTGACTTGGAGTACCCGATATGGCTAGCGAAACCTTTAAGTTGTCAATCTCTGCATGTTCCTTATCGGTTTTTCTGTAGAGAGAGACACTTTCGTTCTCAAATGCATTTCGGAGTATGTCTGAATAATTGCCCCAGTCCTGTTTATTGGCATTTGCCAGGGTATCTATTTCTGACTCGATAATAATACCTGCTCCGTTGTTTTTTTCAAGTATCTGTATTAGTCCAGCAGAACTAATATTTGCTGGTATTATAAGTTTTGCTGCGTTTTTGGAGCCTAATTCTCTATTATTATCCTCGAACGTATTCTTTACATCTGCTGCCATTCTTTTAGCAAACTTCAATGCTCCTTTACCACTTGCTGGTGGAGCAACAATAAATAGCAGTAAGTTTACTCCTACTGACTTCTTGTCGACGTCGTTATATGCATATAGATTATGAAAACATCCACTGAAAACACTTAAGGCTCCAAGCAGAAAGATGTCTCTTTCGCGCCTGTCATTAAATAAATTACAGGAATCTTTGAGTATTAAAGGCAAATTGTCATAGACTGATTGGGGGATATAATTCAAGCTATCTTCAGGCTCCGATTCCATTATAGATTTTGTTTCATCAATTGGAGGGATTGTGCCGTTTGAAACTTTTCCATTTTCATTTATTTCGGTTCTATTAGATGTTGTACCTGTTGCATCTTCCGCGTATATATTTGCGGGTTTTTTAATTTGCATAATAAATATTTTTAAATTTTTAAAAATTGTCAGATGGTTGCAACCTCTTTGACAAATCAAAAATCTAAAAAATGCTACCTGTAAACAATCCTAATCCTATCCTAATAGGATAATATAGCGAATGAAATGCTTTGCTGTAAAGTGTTTCAGGAAATTGGTAGTCAGTATTCCAGTTCAATCCTAATGCCTTTTTTGGCTCGTGTTCCGGGTTTGCTCTTGTTCAAATAGTCGGAAACTGTGGAGATAGTTAGCGGATTTCCCTTTGAATCAATGAAGTTGTTAATAAGAAGTTGCTCTAAATCCTTTTTATCGGCTTTTAGCAATGGTTTTGTGCTTGGTTGCTTTATCTTATCCTGCCCTTTCCATAGATCATAAATGAGAGTAGCTAAAACATTGGTTTTCCCTAGCCACTGAATTTTAGGAATGGAGTTGTTTCCTTTCAGGTAAATATCTTCTATTAGTTTGGAAAAAGATACTACCTTATCCAGCAATATAGCTTTCAGGGGTTCATGTTTTGGCTCAATTGAGTTTGTAGCAATTGCATTTTGCAATTCCTGCAATGTCGCAATGGTATTTTCAATAAATAACTGCTGTTTCTGTTTTTCTAAAATTGTCAGAATAAAAGCATCAATATTTGACCTGGCTTCTTTTTCTAGTTTGTTGTATTCGGAAATAAAGTGCCTGGTTACAGTTTCATATATTACGTGACCATCTCCCCAAATGTCAGACACGATAATTATTTTAAGCCTATCCTTGTCCCTTTCTCTTTCAACTGAATCCACTTCCTGATATAGCTCTGAATATCGATTAATGTACAGTCTATCTTCAGCATTCAGGATAAAATTGCTACTTGCTATTGTTCTATAATCTTCTAATGGATGTTTCATGGCAAACAGAAAAGGGTTAAGTATAAAATGTTGATATTCATGTCTAAAATACTCATAATGGCTGAATTTTAAAAGAAAAAGCCACCTTATCCAGATGGCCTTTTCTTAGTTCTTTGGTGAATGATATGCGCCGCTTCTACTAATGTTTCCAATTTCTCATAAAAGAACAACAAATTAGCTCTATCTGAACGGGATTGTTTATGATAACTCCCGCTGATCGTTAGCTTTAAAAGTTCCCAAAGTTGTTCCCTGATGAATGGTAACTCCGCAAAGTCAAAAAGGTTATGGATTACCTCATACGGATTTTCAATTTCCTCTTTGCTTAGTTTACGCGGCTCAAGCTCGAATGGAGAATAATCTCTTAACGACATACATAGTATTTATTCGTGAATAATTGTTTAAAATGGATAGCAAAAAAAAGGGTAGGAATCCCCACCCATTTTAAGTAGTCAGTCACTCATTTTCCCATATATTAGGCTGACTGACTGAGGTCAGAATCAGAAAACCATTCAACCAGTTTCCCTTTGGATGGCACTTTCGGTAAACCCATCTTGCTTAATTCCGTCCTGATATTGTCAAAAGATATATCCTGCTTTTTCAAAGGTTCTGCAATCTTCATAATCTTGTCTTTTTCCTCTTTTGAAAAAAACCTGGAACTGGAGTTTGAATTTGAAACTGGACTGCTTCCGATTAACTGAAACTGCTGTTTACTATCAAAATTCAACTGCATTGCCTGACTTTTTAAACTTTCAGGTAAATAATTTCCCTTTGTGAAATACAAATCCCTTCTGTTGCTATTGTCTGGCTTTTTCATTTCCATTACCAGCCTCATTTTAGCCTCAATCCCCTGTGAGCCGATAACATTGTTTTTGCTTGCGTTTCCGTTTTCAGTCCTTTTTCCTGTATGATGAAGGAAAATAAACAATGTATCATACTTTTCAGATAGCCTTTGGTACTTGTCTAAAAAAGTCCTTACTGCTGTATTATCATTCAAATTTCCTCTAAAAACATCAGCGAAGGAATCAACAATAATCAAATCCGTTTTGGCAACCTTTAATTGTTCTTCGATTGCTGAATAAGGATTTGCAGGGTTAATCAGATAACATAGTTCCTGTAACTGGCTTGGCTTCACTCTTGCAGTATCAATACTTTTTTGCAATGCAAATTGCATTGAAATTTTACTATCTTCTGTGGTAAGATATAAAGCCCTTCCATGCCTTACATGAAGGGGGCTACCCAAAAAACTGTTTTCCTTTAATACATTAGCTATTGCAAACTGTCTAAGAAAAGACGTTTTACCTACATCGCTTGCACCAGATAGCAAAATAAGCCCCTGTTGTGGGAAATATGGCTCCCACAAACAAGGTAACTGTGTAATTGGCTGCAAAAGCATTTCTTCGCCTGTTACCAAATAATCATACTTCTTTTGTTTAGCCGGACTTACTTTTTTCGGAGGCAAATTTTTGTTAGTCATTACTACCTCCTTTTTGAAGGTTCAGCAATTTGTTAAGGTCAGCCTGTGAATAATAAAACCTGCCGCCGACTTTCTTTGCCGAAAGGATATTATTATTCCTGTAATTACTCAAAGTGCCATCACTGCAATTTAAAATCTCCTTCACTTCTTTTGCTGTGAGAAATTCCTTTTTGTTGCCAGTAAAACATTTTGGCAATCTCCCTAAAATTTCATGGAGAATTTGTTTTAACTCCAATAGCTCGTTTTTGGTAACTAAATCTACCGTCATTTTGAAAAGTTTTTGCAGCAGCCCTTTACATTTCTATAAAGGACTGCTACGGTTAAAAATTGATTACTGTGTTATTTGTAGCTGCCAATTTTTAACCTACTAAAACTTCAAACTTACTTTTTACAAGGCTCATTTCATCGCTAATCCTTGTATCATTCATCTTTGCATAAATCTGCGTTGTTCTGATATTCCTTTGCCCTAACATTTTGCCAACTGTTTCCAGAGAAACACCGTTATTTAAACAAATGGTAGTCGCAAACGTATGTCTTGCCAAATGGAAGTGCATCTTTTTCTTTATCCCTGTTATAGCGGCAATCTCTTTCAAAAATTCATTTGTTTTCTGATTGCTTCTGACGGGAAATAACACACCCTTTTGCAAACATTCGGGATTGCTTCTGTATTTCTCTATTATTTGCAAGGCTTGTGGAAGCAAGGGAATATTACATCTTTCGTCAGTTTTTGTAGTATCTACTGTAAGCCATTGGTTGCCGTCAATACCTTTCATAATATTGGACGGGGTTAGCTTTTGAATGTCGCCAAACCTTAGACCAGTATAACAGCCAAACAGGAAAATATTCCTGATAGCTGTCAGCCTTTCAGTAGAAAACTCCTTTTCTGACAATAGATTTAATTCGTCATTGGAAAGGGCTTCCCTTTTCGGGTCTTTATAGCCGCATTTGAAATTTGCAAATGGATTCTTTGCCAGCCAATCATTTGCTAAAGCGAGATTGATAATTTTTTTCAACTGCTTTATCTTTTTCATGGCAGAATTATTCGATAAACCTTCGGAGGTTTTCAAATAAAATTCAAAGTCAGTTACAAACTTGTGAGATAAACTTTCCAGAGGGAAATCATCTGCCTTGTAATAGTCCTTGATGAACTTTTTTACTTTGTTGTAGGTAACTACATAATGCTTGTAAGTGCCCGCCCTGAAATCTTTTCCTACTTGCTCTTTGATTTGCTCATTGTGATAGGCAAATAATTGCAATAAGGATTTTTTTTCAGGTGAAGTACCCAAAAGCCTTTCTTTCACTAACTCCGCAGAAATAATGGGAGAACCTGCAATAGTGAAGCTATTCTTTATTTGCAGGATTTTTGATTTGGTTGAAATGATATAGTCATTGATTGCTCTGCTTATTTCAGATACACCTTTAGCTTGTTGCTTTTCGGTGTTCCAATCATCAGGCTTAATCCAATGACCACTTGCAATTTCAACCCTCTTGCCATTTACAGTAAGTCTAAGATAAACGGGGGCTTTCATCTCCTTGTTCATCTTTGACCTGTATAGCCAAAACAGGATTTTAATTGATTCCATTGAACTTTAAAATTGGTTATCGCCACCCGGAGGCAGTCAAAAACGACGTGAAAGAATTTCACTCATTTTAGGATTGCGAAGTGCTACTGAAAGAGGAAGCGAAGTCGCTAATTATAACCATACACTTTTTGGCTAATACAGTCTGTAAAAGAACTTGGAACTGTAAAAGTACAAAAATGCAATGAGGTTGCAAAATACGAACCCGCTTTTTTTACAAAATGAGTGAGGTTACCAGGGAAGATTTTCCAGTTACCACTTAGGTTACCAGTAAGTTTGTTGGGATTTGTGGCTTTATGGAGGTTGTAAAAAGCAAAAAGCCTCTAAACGAATTTGTTTAAAGGCTTCTGCTGTTGTTTGAAATCTTAGTTGTGAACCCTGTGGTACAAAACTCGAACCACTTTTTAGCGGATTTAAAGCTGTTGTGCGAACTTTAAATAAAAAATACACTCAAAATACTACAATACAATATACTGATTTTCAATATTTAAGATACGGCA
>JAEUVR010000258.1 GCA_016786785.1 Chitinophagaceae bacterium | reverse complement strand
GACTTGATATCTATCAAAAATGTTTTATCTCCTACTGTATGCTCCGCCCTTCCGAACCCTGTCATAGATTTTAACATAAAATATCCATTTAACGGCAAGATAAACAACAATTACAGGCTATCCATATATCTTATCAATTGCTTCTTTGTTTTTTTCCATCACTACTTTTCTTTTCAGGCTGAGCTTGGGCGTCATTTCGCCGGTGTCGATGGTCCATTCGTTGGGAAGCAGCTCAAATTTTTTGACCTGCTCCACATGGCCGAACTCCTGGTTAAAGTTCTCTACGATGTTTTTATACCATTGGATAACCAGTTTGTTATTGACCAGGGCCTTCCTGTCGGTTTCCGTTATTCCTTGCTTGAGCGCCCATTCTTCGAGTCTGTTAAAAGCAGGGACGATGAGTGCGCTCACGAATTTTTTATCGGCGCCCAGCACCATGGCCTGTTCTATATAAATGGATTCTTTTAATTTATTTTCAATAGGCAGCGGCGCAACATATTTGCCCCCGCTGGTTTTAAACATTTCTTTTTTGCGGTCGGTGATCTTGAGGAATTTATTATCGACGAGTACGCCGATATCTCCCGTATAGAACCAGCCGTCCCTGATGGCGTCTGCGGTAAGGTCGGGGCGCTTATAATAGCCCATCATAATGTTGGGGCCTTTGCAGAGTATCTCCCCGTCGTCGGCTATTTTTACTTCTACGTCGTCAATAACGGGACCCACGCTTCCGAATAGCCGGTTGACTTCTTCAAACCGGTTAACGCTGATAACCGGAGAGGTTTCCGTCAGCCCGTATCCTTCCAGGATAGGTATCCTGGCGGCGGTAAATATTCTTATAAGCCTTACCTGGCAGGCGGCCCCTCCGGATACGATGCAACGTACATTGTTGCCCAGCGCCTCTCTCCATTTAGAAAAGATGAGCTTATTGGCCAGGGCCAGTTGAAGATTATACCAGGCGCCCTGATTTTGATTGATCTCAAAACGGGCGGCAAGACTATGCGCCCAAAAGAATAATTTCTTTTTGACGCCGGTTAATTCGGCGCCCTTCGCCATGATCCGGTCGTATACTTTTTCCAGCACCCGAGGCACGGTGGTGAAAATATCAGGTTTAACTTCTTTTAGGTTGTCGCCAATGGTATCCATGCTTTCGGCATAATAGATGACGCCGCCTTTAAAAAGATAGAAATAGGTGATCATCCTTTCGAAGATATGGTTCAGCGGCAGGAAGCTCAGCGCTTTTACATTCCCCTCTGGCAGGCAGGGTATACAGGCGATTACATTGCTCAGGATATTCTCGTGCGAGAGCATAACGCCTTTGGGCTTGCCTGTTGTTCCCGAAGTATAGATGATCGTAAGCAGGTCTTTGTATTTTATTTTGGCGGAGATCTCTTTTATTTTGGCGTTTATTGCTTCGTCGATCGGCGCCATTAATGTTTCCCAGTGTTTGGGACCGGCGAGCCGTTCAAAAGAATATATATCGCGCAGGGAGGGCGTCTTTTCTTTTACGCTTAACGCTTTTTGGTAGTTGTCCTCATCGTTCACAAATATTAGCTTCACTTCCGCGTCGTTCAATACAAATTCAAGTTCGGGCATGCCGATGGTGGGGTATACCGGAACCAGCACGGCGCCGATCTGTTGGAGCGCAAGGTCGAGGATCAGCCATTCAGGGCGATTTTTGCTGATGATCGCCACCTTATCTCTTTTTTCCAGGCTGCCATCGCCATAGCCGATTCCCAGCCGGAGCAGGCCTGCGCTCAGTTGGTCGACTTTTTGCTTAACCTCTGCTACGCTATATATTTTCCATTGGCCATTTTCTTTGGCGGCAAGCAGATCTGCATCCGGGTTTTTTTCAAACAGGCGATCTATGCAATCAAACAGGCGTTCAGGTTTTGTCATGGCAAACAATTTAATGAATACAAGGTCTGATAAGCTAAGAGGGCCGGAGCTTATGTCGTTGCACAGCGGCCGATCTGCTCTTTTATCGGTCTAAATAAGCTGAGCGCGCGGCGCCGATTGTGTTTATAACGTTAAACAAAAGACGCTCAACGCTTATCCTTGTCAAATTAACCAAAAAAGAACAAAGTAAAAAGGATGGCGGGCGCAGAGAGAAAACCTTTTGTTTTAGCGGCCAGTCGATAGACTGGCTTTTTATATAATATAGCGGATACAGCCAGGCAATATAGAAAGCGATTGCAGTAGGGGCTTTGGCGTCGTTTACTTTATTGGCCCCTGGTAATATTGCCCTTCCGGTAATTTGAATACCCTGCTTTTCTGGAAGGCATTAAATTTCTCATATTCCTCCGGGTGGGTGGCGATCCATTGCTGGAAGCCGGAGAGGTCGTTTGCGGCGCCGAAGATCCATTGGTTATAGGCGTTGAACATTCCTGTTTTGGCCAGCTGCCGGTGGTACTCAAATAAACGAAAGGGGAATCGGCCGGCGTCTTTTTCAAACCAATTGAGCAGGAACCTGGTCCTTAATGCCGACAGGGCGTCGGGGGTAACGCCGTTGGCGATTGCCTGCGACTGTTCGTTCATGCGCGCGAGGAAAGCCTGAACAAAGGCATTTTTGGCATCCTGCTTTTTGTTCATTTCCGGTTCCGAGAACAATTTTTTATACCCGTCGAGGAGTAGGTTTTTGATCTCAGGCGTGCGTTTGCTGAAACTTTCCAGGTTGACGAAGATTTCTCCATAGATCAGTCCCCATACCTTGTCTGCCGAAAAATAATAATATTTCGCAGCGTTGTAGTAATTACCCGAATAGTTTGGGTCGGAGGCTATGCCTATTTCCCATTGTTTTATGGCATTGGTAAATTCGGCATTGCTCCACAATATTTCGCCGTATTCGTTATGCAGGGCGCCGTTTGCCGGGAATTTTTTTAAGGCGGCGCGATACATTTTCTCGGCTTCCTTGCTATTGTCGGTCGCTTTATAGCACATGCCCAGGAGCTGGTAGCTTTGCACATCGGCGTCCGCCCTTTCAACAAGCGGTTTTGCGATTCCCAAAGCTTTGGAATAGTCGCCCTGCAGGTAATGGGCGAAGGCGAGATCTTTTTTTAATTCCGGGTTGACAGGGTCTTTTTCAATAGCGCGGTTCAATACGATGATGGCATTGCGGTAATCGCCCTTGCTGACAAAGGTTTTAGCGGTCTCGCGCGGCGTATTGTCCTGGGCGCGGGTTATCAGCGAAATACCTGCAGTAAAAAGCAGGCAGCAGCAAAGAAACAGGTATTTCATAGCTTTCAAAGATAAGCTATTAGGATAAAGAGCAGTTGGCCGGTCTCCTATTTATGATTTTTTAATAATAGCGTTAATTGGTAAGGCATTGAAGAAGGCGGCGGCATTTCCGACAGCTCAAGTCGCCAAACTATAATACTCTTTAAAAATAAGACCAGAACTTAGGTGAAACAATCGCCCAACAGAAGCGCGACTAAAAAAACAATCAAAGAATACGCAGGAAATCTTAATTTAACAGCCTAACTTTTTGGTTTCAAAAATAGAGCGTATTATAAACGGCATATTCTTATATCGCTGGATAAAAGTAACAATTAGATAACCTGTATAATTGACGGCGCGCGTATTGAACAGGTTTTCTTTGCAAAGGCAGGTTCATCGCCCCGGAAAAGAATTGACGAACAATGATAGATAAAAAAGAGGTTATATTGCTTCAGGAGATGGTCTCTTCTTCGGGCGATCAGCATGCATTTATGCGATTGTACCGCCTCTATTTTTCTTCGTTGTTGCAATTTGCCGTTTCATTTTTAAGGTCAAGGCCTGTATCTGAAGAAATCGTATCCGATGTGTTTCTTCACTTATGGCAGAAAAGAGCAAGTCTCGGCTCAATCCACAACCTAACCGTTTATTTGTATACCTGCATACGCAATCATTGCTTAAATCATCTCGCGAAACAGAAGCGGGAGCATATATATTGGTTTGATGAGGAGAGCTTTTCCATTCCTTCGGAAGGCCTTGACCCTGAGCAGTTGTTCATTACGCTGGAATTGGCGAAAGAGATAGACGCTGTAGTGAGGCGACTGCCCCCAAAATGCCGCATGATCTTTAAACTGATACGAGAAGACGGTTTAAAATACAGGGAAGCGGCGAAGGTTCTCGATATTTCGGTGAAAACCGTGGAGGCGCAGATGGGCATTGCTGTAAAAAGGATACATGAAGCCATTCGTCCTGATATTAAGGCCTACGCGGAGCCTTTTCGATTCCGGTCCTCGGGTCGTTAAATTATTTTTTAGGTTTTTTACTTTTTCTTTAAGGGTATCGCTTAAAAATACTGTCTTATAGGTATTTCTATATGAAGGAATGTTATTTCTGAGTAATGTATACCAATAATAATAAAAGACTGTGGGAGCTTATAGCAAAGAAAGCGGCTGGCGAGGCCAGTCCCCAGGAGTTGAAGGATCTGGAAGCGCTGGCAAAAGATTTCCCTGAGTCTTTATATACGATGGAGATCTTAGAGAAATACTGGGCTTGTCCTTCGGGTAAAACTGCGTCCAAAGCGCTTGACCAGTCTGTTAACGCTCTTGCAGAGAGAATAAAAGAAGATCAATCGTCTTCGGCCAGATACAATAATCTTTTCGGGGTTATTCGGATGCCCCGGGCGTATCGTTCGTTTCTGGCAGCGGCGGCCGTTTTTTTTATCTTTTGTATAGCCGGATGGCTTTATTTTTTTAACAAAGCAGACGTTGAAAGAGGCGTCTTTGCGTCCATGAAGACGCTTACGGCGTCCAAGGGAAGTAAAAATCAGTTTTTTCTGCCGGATGGATCAAAATTGTGGTTGAATGCTGGCACTACAATTACGTACAGATCTGATTTTGAAAAGGATTCTATTCGGGAAGTCTATTTATCGGGAGAGGCATTTTTCGATATCCGGCACGACGAACATCGTCCTTTTCTTATCCGTACCGATTATATGGATATCCTTGATATAGGCACATCATTTAATGTAAAAGCATATCCTTTTGATAAAACTGCTGAGGCCACGCTGATTGAAGGGTCAATTGAGGTGAAGATGAAAGAGAGCGGCCAGTCTAAAATACTTTCGACGCCGCAACAAAAAATAATCGTGTATCGTCTGGGCGAACGGCCGGCTACCGCTGATGAAATACGACAGCCCGATATAAAGCATACAACCAGCGTTCCATTTGTTGTCACTCAGGCGTTGCCTGATCTGCCAGACAGTCTGCTTGCAGAAACGGCGTGGATGGATGATATGCTTGTGTTCAGGAATGAATCTTTTGAGGAATTGGCAATGAAGATGGAGCGATGGTATAATGTGTCGATTAGTTTTGAAAAGGAGCATCTTAAAAATATGCGTTTCACGGGCGCTTTTGATAAGGAAACTGTCGACCAGGCGCTTGCGAAGCTGCAATTAATGAGATCGTTTCATTTCACCATGAATGATAAAGCCATTAAAATAGATCAGTAAACCCTATTTTCTATAAAAAGAAGCTGCCTATGATGATGATAGATGTTCTATAAAAAAACGGGAAATGTTTGCTCCATTTCCCGGCGTTAAAGCTGTGAACCAATGCCGGTAAAAGTCAATGGTTCTGATTTTTCAACTTAAACTGCTATAAAAGTATGAAAAAATTCATACACAGGGACAATTGTTCCAGCGCCTCTTTTTTTGTAAAAGTGATGCTGTATATGAAACTGAGTTCTATTTTAATACTAGGTTTTTGCCTTCAGGTATCAGCAAAAGGTTATTCTCAGGGAAACGTAAAGATTTCTGTTCACCTCGTTGATGTACAACTTAAAAAAGCGCTTTCTGTTATTGAAAAGAAAAGCGGCTACCGAATATTTTACAGCGATGATGATCTTCCCGAACGCCGTTCCGTAAGTATTCAGGCGGAAGATATATCTCTTACGGAAGTATTGTCGAGGGTATTGCCAGCATCGCATCTTCAATATAGGATCATTGACAATAATGCCGTCGTCATTTCTGCGATTAAAGCTCCTGATGGCATTATTTATATTTCAGGAAGAGTAGTGGATGAAAAGAGCCAGCCGCTCAGCGGAGTATCGGTCAGAGCGTTGGATTCTCAACTCGGAACCGTTACTGATGCCGGCGGGTATTTCGATCTCAGGTTTCCCGACGATGTTTCATCGGTGGTCGTATTCAGTTATGTCGGATATGAGGAGAAGCACGTAAAGGTGAAGAACAACCAGAAATTGTCCATCGTATTAGCACGAGGCTTGAGCGGCCTTGACGAGGTAGTCGTCGTAGGATACGGAACGCAGAAGAAGACCTCTGTCACTGCCGCCGTTTCTACGGTAGGGGGAGAAGAAATAGCCAAAGCGCCGGTGGCCAATATCAGCAGTACATTAGGCGGGCGCGTAGCAGGAGTGATCTCCAGGCAAAACAGCGGTGCGCCGGGAGGAGACGGCGACAGGGTACAGATCAGGGGGATCGGCACTACCGGAAACTCGGCGCCCCTGGTAGTGGTCAATGGCGTCCCAATGGATTATGATAATCTTAATCCTAATGAGATCGAGTCCGTTACTGTCCTAAAAGATGCCGCTGCCGTAGCTCCTTACGGACTTGCCGGAGCTAATGGGGTAATCCTCGTAGTTACCAAAAGAGGAAAGGAAGGAAAATTTTCACTGAATTATGATGGGTTTTATGGGTTGCAACAGCCCACCCGTATGCCTAAATTCCTGGATGCTTACGGATATGCTAATTTATTAAGCATAGCCAATCAAAATATTGGAAATCCGGCGACCTATACTCCTGAGGAATTGCAGAAGTTCAAAGATGGCAGCGATCCCGATCATTTTCCCAATACTGATTGGGTGAACAGCATCCTGAGCCTGAATGCCCCTATGACCAGGCATACTTTATCTTTTGCTGGAGGAACCCAGAAACTTCGTTTTTACAGCAATCTCGGATATCTTTTCCAGGAAGGAGCCGTTCCCAATATCAATTTTAAGCGTTACAATATGACGGCAAATGTTGATGCGGAGGTTACGGCCACCACTACTGTTTCGCTGGACATTAACGCTTCATATGGCAAACAAACAAATCCCAGCGGGCAAAACGGAACGGCGATCTTTACCAATGTAACAGAGATTCCGCCGATCCTCCCGTTGCGTTATACGAACGGGCTGTATGCGCATACTATGTTACCGTCGATATACGAAAGCGGATACAACCGAAACAACAGCAATATCTTTAATGCAAAGCTTCAAATCGAGCAGAAAATTCCCTTTGTGCGCGGGCTTGCGCTAAAAGGAGCGGTTGCTTACAATAGAAACTATTCTACCTCCAAAATATGGAGCCTCCCGATTACTTTTTATAGTCTGAATGCGCTGCAACAATATATGCCACAGCCTTCCGGCCCTCCTTCTCCGACCTTGTCGCAGGAGTTTTTGGAAGGGCAACGCGTAGTGCTACAGGCTTATCTTACCTACGACCGTAGTTTTGGAAAACACAATATCAGCGCGCTGGGCGTTTTTGAAAGTCAGGAAGGGTCTAACAATTCGATACAAGCGTCGCGGATCAATTACGCCGTATTGTTGGATGAACTCTCTATGGGCAGCAGCAATAAGAATGATTTTAACAATGGCGGATTATCGGATTCTTATGCTCAGGTAGGATGGGTATACCAGGCTAACTATACTTATGCAGGAAAATACATATTAGGGTTATCGGGCCGTTACAACGGGCATTATTATTTTGCCCCCGGAAAGCGGTATGCATTCTTTCCTGCGGCCTCTGTTGGTTGGAGAATATCCGAAGAAAATTTCATAAAGGACAATTACTCATGGATAGACAATCTGAAAATTCGCGGCTCTTATGGCGTTTCGGGTAACCTTGCAGGCAACCCCTTTCAGTATCTCACCTCTTATGGGTTGCGGAATAGCTATATTTTCGGCGGCGTATCGCCTGTTCAGGTGCAAGGCATCTTTGAGAATGCGCAATCTAACCCAGACATAACATGGGAAACGGCCAACAAAACGAATATTGGCCTGGATGGGTCTTTATGGCGCGGAAAACTGGGCTTTACAATAGATGTTTTTAAAGAAAGAAGATCAGATATGCTCATCACTCCGATGGCAGTGGTGCCCGTCGAGTATGGCATCGGCATATCGCAGGTGAACGCGGGGATAATGGAAAATAAAGGCGTGGAGCTTAGCTTGAACACTCAACAGGTTTTTGACAACCAGTTGCGGCTGGAAGCGGACTTTAACCTGTCGTATGCCCGGAATAAATTGATCCAAACATTTGAAAACGCTTCAACGTATAACAACCCCAATCGTCGTACTACAGGCAGACCGTGGAACGCTCAGTTTGGATTAAAAGATCTTGGCCTCTACCAGTTGTCGGATTTTGAAGCTGATGGGGTCGCGTTAAAAGCCGGACAACCGGTTCCGACCTATGGGCCGGTGAGACCGGGCGATATCAAGTATGCCGATATTGCAGGACCCGCAGGGCCAGACGGAAAACCTACTGCGCCAGACGGAAAAATTGATATCAATGATTATACAAAGATCGGCGATCCGCTGTTTCCCCAGATTACCTATGGGCTTAATCTTTCTTTAGCATGGAAAGGGTTCGACATCACTACGTTTTGGCAGGGCGCGGCGAAGGCGAGTCTTTACCTCAGCGCTGAAATGGCGGTGCCTTTCTTCAATGGCGCGAAAATATTTGAGGAGCAAACAGATTACTGGACTCTGGAGAGTCCTAACGCCAGCTATCCCCGGTTAACGCCCACGCCGATCACCAACAACACGCAGCCTTCTTCCTTTTGGATAAAAAACGGCAACTTCCTTAGGCTGAAAACGCTTGAGATAGGTTATTCTCTTCCAGAGCCGGTTATGCAAGCTATAAAGT
Organism: Chitinophagaceae bacterium; assembly: GCA_016786785.1. GTDB lineage: Bacteria > Bacteroidota > Bacteroidia > Chitinophagales > Chitinophagaceae > Flavitalea. The sequence goes on along the minus strand of JAEUVR010000258.1, from coordinate 4,754 downwards.
TAAGGTCGGTAAGATTGTTTGTTTCCGGACAGAACCTGTTAACCTTCAGCAAACTAAGATTTCTTGATCCTGAGTTGGGCAATGAACGAGGAAGGTATTACTTCCAACAAAAGACATATTCCTTTGGAATAAATGTAAGGTTCTGAATTGATTACTTTCAAAAGACAATTTATGAAGCATATATTAATAATGTTTTCAGTAATTATTGCGCTGGTTTCGTGCGGAAAGAAAGACCTGGATATCGTGCCTTCGGATAAATTAAGCGATGCTACTGTATGGACGCAGGCATCAACCGCCAGCTTATTCCTAAGCGATATTTACAATAGCCTGAATGCGGGGCCTTATCCTGCTGTTTCCAGAGAAAACCCCAGCGAAATCAGTAACGACCCGCTTGATAATTTTACAGACAACGCAACTTATGGCCCGGAGGCCGGACTTCCTTCTGCCCAGATATTTAATAGCGGTAGTTATGGCCCTTCCAGCCAGTTGTTTCCCAACCAGTGGAAATATATGTACGCAAACATCAGGAAATGTAATTTATTTCTTGAAAAGATCGCTCCAGCCGATCTTCCTGATAACGATAAAAAGAATATGATTGCGCAGGCGAGGTTTCTTCGCGCTTATTTTTACAAACAGCTTGTGGATCTCTATGGCGGCGTTCCGATTATTGTCAAGGTATTGAATAATGATGGAAAGGAAGATATTTTCTATCCCAGAAGCTCTTACAATGAATCAGTTGATTTTATTCTGAAAGAATGCAGGGAAGCGGCGGCGGATCTTCCTCTTACTGTATCTGGTATAAACATAGGAAGGGCTACAAAGGGCGCTGCGCTTGCCTTGAAGGGAGAAGAAGAGTTATACGCCGGCCGGTGGGAAGCTGCGGCTGCGACTCACAAAGAAATAATAGAATTGAATGTGTATGGGCTTTTCCCCGATTATACGGGCTTGTTTTCCGCCGCTAATGAAAATAATAAAGAAGTTCTTTTTGATATTCAATTTGCTCCGAATGTAAAATTCAAAAACATTAACCAGTACTGGGGGGTTGTTGAAGTGGCCAAAGGCGCAGGATGGGGAGCCTGCGACCCTACCCAAAACCTTGTTGATGAATATGAATTTATTGACGGCAAAACGGCGGCGGAAGGGTCCATATATTACGATCCGTCAAAACCCTATGAAAACAGGGAGAAAAGATTTTACGAGTCTATTATTTATGACGGATGCGCCTGGAGAGGCAAAACGATCTATACGCGCTTGGGCATACCCAACAATGCGAATGAGATTAATATTACAGGTAAATCCGGGAATGCAGGCCGTACAGGATATTTTGTAAGGAAATTGCAGGATTCAACGATAGGGTCTACGCCTGGTACGCTGGACGGAGCGAATTTTATCGTTTACCGGTATGGCGAAGTATTGCTGAATTATGCCGAGGCGCGGAATGAAGTAAGCGGCCCCGATCTTTCTGTATATAATGCCGTTAATGAAGTGCGCCGCCGGGCCGGCCAGCCGGATTTACCGACGGGGTTTACTCAAGAGCAGATGCGTATGCGTATTCGCCGCGAGCGCCGAATTGAACTTGCTTTTGAAGGAAAATATTTTTATGATATTATGAGGTGGAAAACAGCTGTTGAAATATTCAGTCAGCCTATTTATGGTATGAAGATCACCGCTTCGGGCAGCGATCTGACGTATGAAAAAATAAAAGTTCGGCAAGTAGTATTTGATCCTTCAAAACATTATCTGCAACCTATTCCCCAGTCGGCAATAGATCAGAACTCCAAACTCGTTCAGAATCCGAATTATTGATAGTAAACAGCGCATTTTTTGAGCTGCTTACGATAACCTTTAATAAATAATTTGTATGATTTTCAAACGATCGCTCAGAAATGTCTTTTTTGTCGTTGCGCTATGCATGTTTGCCGCTTGGCCTGTTTCTGCGCAGCAGAAGACCAATATCATCTTCATCATGGCTGATGATCTGGGGTATGCAAGTATTGGCGCTTTCGGGCAGAAAATCATAAAAACACCTAATCTCGACAGGATGGCTGCCGGGGGAATGCTGCTGACGCAGTTTTACGCGAATCCCATTTGCTCGCCTTCGCGGGCTAGCCTTATTACGGGAATGCATTCCGGCCACTCGCTGGTGCGGGATAATTATGAACTGGGAGGATATGAAGATTCAACAGAGTTTGGACAGTTCCCGCTCGCAAGGAACATGTTTACCGTAGGCCGGGTCATGAGATCGGCTGGCTATAAAACTGCGGTGTTTGGCAAATGGGGTTTGGGAGGACCTGGTTCTACGGGTGTCCCATGGAAGCAGGGATTTGATTTTTTTTATGGTTATCTCGATCAGAAGCAGGCGCATAATTATTATCCGAATCATTTATGGAGAAATGAGGAGCTGGATAGATTTCCCAACGCTGTGACAAGCGCTCACCAGCAATGGGATGGCCGGGATCCCGCCGATCCGGCATCCTACGACCGGTATAAGGGCGAAATATATTCCTGCGATACCATTACTGCAGAAGCAATGAAATATATTCGGAGCAATAGCGCAGACCCCTTCTTTGTTTATTTGGCTTATACGTTGCCGCACATGGCGTTGCAGGTTCCGGATAAGTATGTTGAACAATACGCGGGTAAATTTGATGACAAGCCGCTTTTGGGAGGGGGCTATCTTCCTCACAGAACTCCGCGCGCCGCCTATGCGGCGATGATCTCCCTGCTCGACGATTACGTTGGAAGAATTATGCAATTGCTTGTAGATCTCAATATTGATAAGAATACGTTGATCATTTTTACGGGAGATAATGGCGCCGCCGCCGGAGGAGGCGTGGCCTCTGATTATTTTGAATGCAGCGGCAACCTGAAAGGAAGAAAGGGTTCATTGTATGAAGGCGGCATACGCGAGCCTTTTATTGCTTATTGGCCGGGCGTGATCAAAGCCGGAAGTAAATCCGAACATATTGCAGCGCTATGGGACATGCTGCCCACTTTTGCGGAGGTCGGCGGCGCGCATCTTGATAAGGATATGCCTGTCGATGGTATTTCAATATTGCCCGAACTGATGGGGAAAAAGGGTCAACAACGCCATGAATTTCTTTACTGGGAAATACATCGTCCTCAAAAAGGCATGCAGGCGGTAAGATTCGGCGATTGGAAAGCAGTCATTAGGGGAACGCATGCCGATACTGTAGGAAGAATTGAGTTGTACAATCTCAAAAATGATATTGCCGAGAAATATGATCTTTCTCAGAAGTATCCCGCCGTTGTTGACCGAGCAAAAAAATACCTCTATAGTCGGGAGATTGCTCCGATCCTGGAATGGAATTTTTATGTGCCGCCCAAACCTGCCAATAATTAATACCTGTTTAACTAACAAATAAAAAAATCAAAATGAGCAATAGAAAAATCATTGTTTTTGTTCTGGCCCTGGGCGTTTCTTTTAGCGTCCTGTGCGGATTTAAGTTCTGGCAAAAAGAAGCCGCCGCATTGCATACCATCCATATCAGGAGTTCGGCTTCTCTGAAGGAGTTTTTCAGTTATGCTCCTGATCGCGTGCCCTTCATTAGCGCACATCGGGGCGGCCCCATGAAGGGCTTTCCCGAAAATTGCATGGCAACCTTTGAAAACACGCTCAAAAATACCTGGGCGGTAATGGAAATAGATCCCCACTATACAAAAGACAGCGCCATTGTGCTCATGCACGACGCAACCTTGGATAGGACTTCTACAGGAACCGGGAAAGTATCTGATTATACGCTTGATGAAATCAGGCAATTAAAACTGAAGGATACAGAAGGCAATATTACCGATATAGGCATTCCAACATTGGGAGAAGCGCTGGAGTGGGCAAAGGGAAAGACCATTTTGGTTTTAGACATGAAGGATGTGCCTATCAAGGCTAGGGTTAATGAGATCGTTAAGCATAATGCAGAGACGCATGCTATTGTAATGGCCTATAGCATTGCCGACGCCCAGAAATGTTATAATATGAATAAGAATATCCTCATGGAAGTAATGGTAGCGGATATGGATAAGGTGAGGGCATTTGACAGCAGCGGCGTTCCCTGGAAAAATATGGTGGCATTTGTAAGCCATAGCCTGGTCAAGGATCCGGAAGTTTTTAATGCAATTCATAAAAGAGGAGCGATGTGTATTGTAGGCAGTTCCCGCAACTACGACAGGATGTTTGTAAAGGGAGAGATCCAAAGCATTAAAGAGCTTTATCAGGGATACGCCGGTATGATTACCGGAGGAGCTGATATCATAGAAGCGGACCTGGCTATAGAAGCTGGCGCTGCTATCAGGAAATTCCAGGAAAAAAGACGCTCTTCTTCCAAGGCTGCCTTTTTCAGATAAAGGCATGTGGTAAATCCGTATATCGAAGCGTTATTGTTCCCGTTGCTTCTTACAACGCGGTTATTCCTACCTGTAATTTTTTCTGATTGCATTGAGAGCGCCGGCCTGTCATCTGCGTTGAAGCTCTTTTTTGCGAGTGGATCATACCTGTTCGACCGCGTTCGTTAAGCGGCAACCGGAACAATGTCCCGGCTGGGCTTTGTCGGTGGGCTTCCCAATTGCGGGGGAATGCGGGTTAATCGATCAGGTGCGTGAGCAGTCCGTCGCGGAGCTTGGGCTCAAACCAGGTGCTTTTGGGGGGCATAACGTTTCCGCTGTCGGCGATGTCAAACAGTTGCTGGATGCTGACGGGATAAAAGCTGAAAGCGGCGGCCATCTCTCCGCTGTTAACC
>JAEUVR010000171.1 GCA_016786785.1 Chitinophagaceae bacterium | reverse complement strand
CAGGTCTTCCCTGCCAATGCCGATCCCCTGGTCTTCAACAGAAACAATAGCCTGGTTGCCGTTTATTTCCGCTTCAATAACAATTTCCTTGCCTTCATCAGAGAACTTCATCGCATTGGTAATAAGGTTGATCAGGATATTTTTCAATAATCTCTTATCCGAATTGATCAATATGTCTCCTTTATATCGGAATACCAGGCGCTGATCCTTTTTCAGCAGCCCCTTCATCTCGTCCGCCGTTTCTTCAATAAATGCCTTCAGGTCAAATTCCGACAGGTGAATACCCACCTTGCCTTCATCCAGCTTGCCCAGCGAAAGGAAATCCTCCAGGATCTCATTCAGGTGCCTGACAGAATTTTTGATCTTATCGATATGCCGGGTACGCTTGTCCTGGTCCTCGGTAGTTTTATACTTTTCCAACAAAGAGGCGGAAGACAATACCGTGCTGAGCGGGGTGCGGAATTCATGAGAGGCCATGGACACAAACCTGCTTTTGATCTCGCTCAGTTGTCTTTCCTTGTCCAGCGCCTCGCTCAATTCTTTCTGGGATTGTTCAAGCCTTTGCAAAGCCTCTTTGAGGATCATGGTTCGTTGCTCCACCTTCAGCTCCAGATCCGCATTCAGTTTCCTGATCTCTGTAGTCACTTTCTCCAACTCCGTTTGCTGCTTCAGCATGCTCCGCTCAATCTCCTTTCTCGTCGTGATATCAACGACAAACGCGATCACAAAAAGCTCGCCGTCCCGGTTGTAATGGCTAAGACTCACTTCTACGGGGATATTCTCCCCGCTCTGTTTTTTTCCATAAAGATCGCGACCATGCCCCATGACCCTGTTAGACGGGTTATGATAAAACCCCTCCCTGTGCCCTGCATGGTGTTTCCTGAACTGATCGGGAATAAGCGTTTCAATATTTTTATCGATGAGCTCATTGCTTTGGTAGCCAAACATCTTCTCCGCGGCAGGATTCAACAATACGATATTGCCTTTGCGGTCGGTAACGATGATTCCTTCTGTCGCATTTTCAAATAAGGAAGTAATATGCGCCTGGTCGAGCATTCGATTCATATTGCAATCGCTGATAAAGCGGTAAATATACTAATGATCAGACATATAACCCTTCTTCGCATCAACTACCTTTGGCGTTTAATATATCGAGTTCCATCTGAATTGCGCGTGGAAAAAGAATACGGTTTTCAAGGTACAGATGTTGCACAATGTCTGCATCCAGCTCTTTCAGTTTATAGAAAGCAACACGATGCGCAAGGCAGGCGTCGGCCGGAGGCGTATAACCGGCGGTAAGTTCGCGCAACTCGCCAAGTATTTCATTGAACAACGCATGCTCCCGGGCGCTTATCTGCTGCAAGGGTTTTTTTAAAGTTTTTACCAGTAGATCTGCATAAGGCTCGCGATGCTGTTGCGCATGAGCCACCTGCTTTATATAAGGAAAAAGCACCTCTTCCTCCTGTTGTATATGCGGCAAGGATTCCGCTTCCAGCTTATGCATAAGCTCCTGCAGCCTGAGCAGCTCAGGATATTTTTCGAGATGACCGGCGTTCAGCAGCGCCGATATATAGGAAGAGGAGGCAGGCATTGCCCTTCTCAGATAATAATGATGCACGTTTATAATAAAATCGATCAGGAAACCCAGGCTCCAGTCTTCATATGCCAGGTCATTAGACAGCCAAAAACCATGCGCGGCTTTTTTTAACCCCTCAATGATCCGTTCCGGGTCCAGTCCCTTCGCAAGACAGGCCGCTCCCAGCGACCATCCGCCCTCGTAGCAGAAATCAATTCCGTATTTGAGAAAAACATCGGCAGCGCGGTAATCCTGTGAAACGATATCGGCGACCAAAGATCCGCTATGTATATCCGCTAACTTAATCGACATCTTAATATTTTTATTAAGCCCTTATCAATAAACCTCAAAAAGCCCCTGGACGAAATCGTTTCATCCCAAAGTTTGTCAACCAGAAATCTGCGTATCATAAGCGTAGTAACACAACGCTATAAACCGGGCATATAAAGAAGGCCATAACACACTAATCGACGCGCCGAAACTAAAAAAAGGCCGGCCGGAGTTAACTGATCATAATCATACCCGCATATGACAATTATCAACGACCCAGCCGCATATCTTTTGCCCGGTCCCTGGCAAAAGACCCTCCGGAAATATTGCTTGTATAGAAAGAATAACAGCCTCTCCTACCGAATGATCGCGATTGCTGATCGGGCATACAGAACCAGCTTGTTCGACGGCCAGGCGATCGAATCGTGATGATCGCGATTACCGATCCGGCCTGCAGGCGTAGCGGCGCCTGGAATCCAGCCTTAGCTATATGGAGATTCGTCGGAGCATTCTAATCCAATACTGCATTAGGCTCCTGCGCTTTTTCTTTCCCTGCCGACGTTTTAAATGCGATCCATGCCAGACCGGCGCCTATCGCGACCGTAGTATAAAACAAAATGATGCTGGCATGAGGCAATACCTTAAGTTCAATAGCCTCCAGCCCCTGGAACATCAATATAATTTCCTGCGATATGACCCCCGCCACAAAAAGTATAACGCCGCCTGGGGGAAGGAAATTTTTCTTTCCGCTTAAAGCCTGGTTCATATAACCCAGGATAAAAAAGGAGATGATCCCGAGGAAAGACAAATGAAGATAACCCACCACCACGGCTCTGTAGCCAAAAGCATAAGTGTTCAGAGCCGGTATCATAGAAAGCGCCTGCAACACGATCTTGATAATAAAAGCCAGGGAAGCCAGCGCCCATAAATACCGGGTCATTTTTGTAAGGCGGTATTTATTTTTTCTCTTCAAAAAAATCAATAGCCGTACAAAATAAAACAACGCAGCCAATTGCAGGATTCCCGCTATATCGGCTATCCAGTACAAGATATCGGGAAGCTTCAGCCATAGGATAGACAAAAGATAGGCAGGCCATACAGTGATCATCATCGTCATGAACAGTTGTTTATGCGGCGCGCCCTCGGCGGCGTTTTTTTGTTGAAACACAAGTGAAAACAATAGCCCGAAGCAGGCAAATAAAAACCAACCGTTATATTGAAAATGCAGAAAGAAATAAATGGCGCCAAAATAATAATCCTGGGAAGTAATGCGGTTAGCCATTAAATAAGCAAGGGCAAACGCTCCTAAGGAAGAAACAACCCAAAGTACAAGGGATGCCCTGAACCAGGGATAGGCGCACTGACGATCCTTCAACTTATTGAGATCTTTCCAGTAATAAAAAGCAAAAACATAGGCCACAAAAATAGAAAGCGTGGAAAAGCTGATCGAATACAAAGCGTATCCCTGTAAAAAAAAGAAGATCAGCATGCCATAAGCCGAAATACAATTTACAACCAGCAGCCAATGGTATTTTTTATAGTTGATGGAGGCCTCGCCCTGACGTTGCAAATAATGTATCATCAGCGTCATTAAGGCCAAGGCCGCCCATCCGGCAAAAGCAAAATGCGAATGGGCGTGCAATAAATACTTCTGGTTAACGGCAGGCAGGGCAAAATTGATCTTATACCTAAGCGCAATACCAGCCAATGCCACAATAAAAAAATTGACAAGCGCTATGCGCGCCCATAGCCTGTTATTAAAAGCATAGTTCTCCATAATTATATATTCTATATGTTCATATCTCGTATAAAACGGTTGTTAGCGCCTCTCCCCGGAGGCGATCAAAAATAAAAAAAATCAGTCACGACAAGCTTTCTCATTAAAACATAACAAAAATAGCGGCATGACGAAGGTCATTAAAATAATAACTTCTTAATGACTATAGTCATAAATATTTGTAAATTACCCTTAGTAATATTGCATGGCAAATGTCTAAAACGATCAGTATGAAAAAACTTATTATTATTAGCTCTTTAGTCATTTTTGTTTTCGCCTGCAGCAACCCCGATAGCAATAAGGGGTCCGAAGCAGGTTCAACTTCTTCTTCAACTACCGCTAACGGAAACCCGTCTTATGATCCTGAACGCGGAGAAGGAAAGTTCAAAGATGTTCAGGTGAGCGAAACGTTGGATGCGGCAATGGCTGCAAAAGGCGAAAAGGCATCGGAGCTGAAATGCCTCTCCTGCCATAAATTAAGCGACGAAAGGCTGGTGGGACCAGGATGGCATGGAGTCACCACCCGGCACAAGGCGGAGTGGCTATTGAATTTCATGACCAATACAGACGCCATGATCGATAAGGATCCTAAAGTGCAAGCCATGCTGGAAATATGTATGGTCAGAATGCCTAATCAGAATTTAACCGATGATGAAGCGCGCAGCATCTACGAATTCATGAGAAAGAACGACGGGGTGAAGTAGAAGTTCTTCTTCTTTCTCAAGCATAAATTAATAATACATAGATCAATATTATCGATCTTCTATATAACGGTCCAACAGACCGTCCGATCAACGAATGTCTCGTCGACAGGGATTCTTTTGTTCTTTATTTCTTTTTCTTAACCACATTTTTTTATGAAAACAAATATTCTATTATTTCTTTCAGTAACGCTTATGCTGGGAATTTTCGGATGTAAGCCCAGAAATGCGCAGGACTCTGTTAGCGGCGATGCGGCTTCCAGAGTATATGTGCCGCCCGGGCAATACGACGAAGTGTACAATTTCGTTTCCGGCGGCTTTAGCGGACAGGTATCCGTATACGGAGTGCCTTCGGGCAGGCTGCTTCGCGTGATCCCGGTATTTTCCGTAGACCCTGAAAAGGGTTGGGGATACAGCGAGGAAACAAAGCCAATGCTAAAGACCTCTCATGGCTTTGTGCCCTGGGACGACCAGCATCACCTGGCGCTTTCCCAGACCAACGGCGAAATTGACGGCCGCTGGATATTTGCCAACGCCAACAACACGCCCAGGGTGGCCAGGGTTGACCTGAAGACCTTCCGCACCTCGGAGATCATCGAGATACCCAACAGCGCCGGCAACCACTCCTCTCCTTTTATCACCGAAAACACCGAATACGTTGTAGCCGGCACCCGCTTCAGCGTGCCATTGGACAGCGAGAACGGCGACGTGCCCATCAAGAGCTACCAGAAAAACTTCAAAGGCACCATCAGCTTCATCAGCGTAGCGCCTGAGCACGGAGATATGAAAATCGCTTTCCAATTGCTGCTGCCGGGAATGAACTTCGACCTGAGCCATAGCGGAAAAGGCCCCAGCAGCGGCTGGTTCTTCTTTAGCTGCTATAATGCCGAACAGGCGTATTCCCTGCTCGAGGTCAACGCTTCCAAACGCGACAAGGATTATATCCTCGCAGTGAACTGGAAGAAAGCCGAGGAATATATCAAACAAGGAAAGGGTGAAAAACAAAAGGTACAGTACGCGCACAACAAATATTCCGACGAAACACATACGGCCACTTCTACCATAGAAACAGAAGTGCCGGTCATAGACGTAGCAAAATACCCAGATATCGTTTATATGATCCCCTGCCCCAAATCGCCCCATGGCTGCGATGTGGACCCTTCAGGAGAATATATCGTGGGTAGCGGCAAGCTCGCTGCATTGATACCGGTTTTCTCTTTCAGCAAGATCAAGACCGCTATCGAAAACAAAGACTATGACGGAGAATATGGCGGCATCCCTGTATTAAAATACGAATCTGCCTTACACGGAGAAGTGCAAAAACCCGGATTAGGCCCCTTGCACACAGAGTTTGACGGAAAAGGAAATGGTTATACCACCTTCTTTATTTCTTCAGAGATCGTAAAATGGAGCCTGAAAGACCTGACCGTATTAGACAGGCAGCCGACCTTCTACTCTCCCGGACACCTGATGATTCCCGGCGGCGACACTAAAAAGCCCTATGGTAAATACCTGGTGGCTTATAATAAAATAACCAAGGACAGGTACCTGCCTACAGGCCCCGAACTGGCTCAATCGGCCCAACTGTTTGATATTTCTGGCGACAAAATGAAATTGTTAGCCGACTATCCAAGTATTGGCGAACCGCATTATGCGCAGGGCGCTCCCGCCGACGTCATCTCTAAAAACTCTTTAAAGGTATTCCGGCTGGACGACAATAAACACCCCTATGTAACTCTTGGAGAGAAAAACTCCAAAGTGGTTCGCGAAGGCAATGTGGTGCATGTATACATGACCGCTATCCGCTCACACTTTTCGCCTGACAATATAGAAGGCATCAAGCTGGGCGACGAAGTGTATTTCCACGTTACCAACCTCGAACAGGACTGGGACGTGCCCCATGGCTTCGGCATTAAAGGCAATAACAACGGGGAACTGCTGATCATGCCCGGTGAAACACAGACTTTAAAATGGGTTCCCGACAGAGTAGGCATAGCGCCATTCTATTGCACAGACTTCTGTAGCGCGCTGCACCAGGAAATGTCAGGATATGTAAGGGTTTCGCCCAAAGGATCAAGCGCTCCGCTATTGTTTAGCCTGGGCCAAAACTCCACATCGCCCGATTCATTGTTGGCAAAATAATACTTCAAACGAACAGGATGAGATCCATCCTGTTCGTTTTTTTAACGTCCATACGGAATAAAACAGATCAAGATGAGAAAGAATACGTCTTCGCAGAAACTGACAGGTCTCCCCCGGTTGCTCCTATTTATCTGTAGTATTTTACTGATCACCGTACTTTTTGTTCCGCTATGGCAGATTCAATTAGCCGCGCCTCAATATCCTGAAGGACTGGTATTGAAAATGTACCCCAACAGGATCGGGGGGAACGTCGAAATCATCAATGGGCTCAACCATTATATCGGTATGAAAACCTTGCATACCGAAGATTTTATTGAATTCACCATCCTGCCCTATATCATCATCTTTTTCGCAGCCCTCTCTTTAGCCGTGGCATTGTTCCTTAAAACAAAAAAATGGCTTATTACCCTGCTTGTCTTATTCATCTTATTTGGCATCGTGGCCATGGCGGATTTCTGGAAATGGGAGTACGACTATGGTCATAACCTCGACCCCAATGCCGCTATACAGGTTCCGGGAATGGCTTACCAGCCCCCGCTGATCGGCTATAAGAAACTACTGAATTTCGGCGCTTTTTCCGTCCCTGATGTTGGCGGATGGCTATTTGTAACAGCAGGCGTATTAATGATCCTTGCCCTGATCCTTCAACTAAGCAAGGGTAGAAAGAGCAGCTTATCAACCAAAACCCCCGCCCCGGCCATAGCCATGCTGATCGGAATGCTTAGCCTGGCTTCCTGTACAACAGGCCCCCAACCTATCCGTCTAGGCATAGACGCATGCAGCTTTTGTAAGATGACGATCGCCGACAATCGTTTTGGCGCCGAGATCATCACCCAAAAAGGAAAAATTTTTAAATTCGACGATACACACTGCCTGCTTGCCTTCCGTAAATCCGACGCCATCAATACCAATGATATTAAAGAAATCTACCTTACTGATTTTAACGAACCCCACGATCTCATAGAAGCGTCAAAAGTTTTTTTGTTAAAAAGCGCCGACCTTCGTTCTCCCATGGGAGGAAATATTGCCTGCTTTACGGATGAAACCGGGCTGAATACAGCCGCTGAAAAATTTGCAGGAGAAAAGATTGCCTGGGAAGCTTTGTTAAATGCAGATCAATGAAAACCAGTATAGGCCGATCCGTATTATTCCTGTTCCTGTCTCTATCCATCTCTCTTCCTGTTTTGGCTCAGGGAAAAATCATTGCTGTCGGAAAATCAAAATCCTTTCAATCCATTCAACAGGCGATCGATTTTGCAACCAACGGCGATACCGTACTGGTAGATCCCGGCATATATAAGGAAAAAAATATCCTGCTTCAGAAATCAATCGTCCTGAAAGGCATAGATTATCCCGTTCTGGACGGACAGCATAAGCATGCGATCATCACTATTAAAGCAAGGCATGCCGTCATTGAAGGGTTTAAACTGCAAAATACCGGGCGGTCGGAGATCGACGATATTGGCGCTATTATGATCTTTGACAGTTACCGCGTTACGGCAATCAACAATATCCTTGACAATTCCAATTTCGGGGTATATCTCCAGAATAGCAGGAACTGCCTGATCAGGAACAATGACATAACCGCATATGGCAAAAGCGAACTGCAAAGCGGCAATGGCATTCATTGCTGGAATTCGGACAGCATACAGATCATAGGCAACAGGATAACAGGCCACCGCGACGGCATCTATTTTGAATTTGTTACCCATTCCCTGGTATGGAAAAACACCAGCGTAAAAAACCTCCGCTATGGCATCCATTTTATGTTCTCCCATCACGACACCTATATCGGGAACATATTTGAAGGAAATGAATCCGGAGTGGCGGTGATGTACACCAACAACATACACATGTACAATAATTTCTTCCTGAACAACTGGGGAGCCGCCGCCTACGGGATCCTGCTAAAAGATATTACCGACAGCGAGATTTCAGGAAATCATTTTACCCGCAACACCACGGGGATCCACATGGAAGGCTGCAGCCGGATCAAATTGCATAAAAATATTTTCAACAATAACGGTTGGGCGGTAAAGATCCAGGCAAGCTGCGACAACAATGAATTTACCCGTAATAACTTTACAGGCAATACCTTTGACATTGGCACCAACGGTTCGCTGGTGCTGAATACCTTTAACGGGAATTACTGGGACAAATATGAAGGATACGACCTTAACCGGGATGGGATCGGCGATGTGCCCTATCGCCCGGTAAGCATGTATTCCATGATCATCGACCAGAACCCTTCGGCGCTTATGCTTTTCAGGAGCCTGATCGTATCCCTGTTGGATAAAAGCGAAAAAATATTACCCGGCATCACCCCGGAAAAATTACAGGATGAAGAACCTTTAATGAAGCGATTACCGCTATGATAACCGCAAACAACATAACAAAACAATTCGGGAAATTAAAAGCGCTTGACCAGGTATCCGTATCGTTCCGGAAAGGCGAATGTATCGCCCTGCTGGGCCCTAACGGCAGCGGCAAGACCACCTTAATAAAATCGCTGCTGGGCATGGTTGTCCCGGATAAAGGCGATATCTATTTTAATGATAAAAATATCGCCGGCCAATGGGCGCACCGCAGCAGGATCGGCTATATGCCCCAGATCGGAAGATATCCCGAAAACATGACCATCGCGCAGGTGATCGATATGATGAAAGATATCCGCAAAAAAGACGCGGCTGAAATTGACGAGGAACTGATCGACCGCTTCGGGTTGCCCAATATCATGCACAAAAAAATGCGCGCGCTGTCCGGCGGCACCACCCAAAAAGTAAGCGCGGCCCTTGCCTTTCTTTTCAAGCCGGAAGCGCTGATCCTTGACGAGCCGACCGCGGGGCTTGACCCGCTTTCTTCCGAGATCCTGAAACAAAAAATAATAAAAGAGAAACAGAACGGCAGACTCATCCTGATCACCTCGCATATCCTGAGCGAACTCGACGACATGATCACTGAAGTGTTTTATATGCAGGAAGGAAAGCTGCTGTTCCATAAAAAACTATCCGTACTGAAAGAAGAGACCGGCGAAATAAAATTGTCCAAAGCTATCGCGAGCATAATGAGCGCGCAACTGATATGAAGAAGATACTAAAATATGTGATCGTTGATATTGTACAGAATAAGATCGTGCTGATCTATACCTTCTTACTGCTGGTGATATCCCTCAGCGTTTTCAGCCTGGAAAACAATTCCGCAAAAGGCATGCTGAGCCTGCTGAATATTGTCCTGATCATTGTTCCGCTGATCTGCGCGGTCTTCTCCACCATTTATATCTATAACAGCGGCGAGTTTATCGTGCTGCTGGTAAGCCAGCCGCTAAAAAGAAGAACGATCTGGCTAAGCATTTTCTACGGCCTCGCAGCATCCCTGTCCTTAGCTTTTTTTATCGGCGCGGGCATCCCGATCCTGCTGTATCATGCCGACGCAACAGGGATCATGATGATCGCTATGGGACTCTGTTTAACCGTTGTTTTTGTCAGCATCGCCATGCTGGCAGCAGGCCTCGCGCGCGACAAGGCAAAAGGAATAGGCCTCTCCATCATGCTATGGCTGTATTTCTCGCTCATCTTCGACGCCCTCGCGCTGTTCTTTTTATTTCAGTTCCAGGATTATCCGCTGGAGAAAATAATGACGCTGATGAGCTTTCTCAACCCCATCGACCTCGGGCGCATACAGATCCTGTTACAAATGGATATCTCCGCGCTGATGGGATATACCGGCGCTGTTTTCAGGGAATTCTTCGGCAATAGCCTGGGCATCTCTCTTTCATTCCTGGGCCTCCTTGCATGGGCTGCAACGCCTTTGCTCATCTCGCTAAGACGGTTCAAAAGAAGGGACCTGTAATCATGCCGGAAAGAAGATTTCATAACCCTTTTTCGCAGTAAGCAGTCAACAGGAAAATAATTCATCATCCGCTGAAACCTTCTTCATTTTCATCGCTATCATCAACTATAATCTCCGCTGAAGATGGCGGGAAGAAGAGCAGATTTGCACAACGGCCATCTGCCTGCTTTAAGACAGAGATACTGCAATCATGCAGAAAACGCATTTCATCGCTATCATCCGCTCGTAACAAGCGGTCGAGTCGCGCAGGAACAGGATGCGCACAACGGGAAAATATTAACTGTCAGCAAACAGTAAAATAAAAGTATTTAAATACTTTTATTGGAAGACTTGGCCTATCTTTGTATCCAACATTCATCTAAAACTATCCGACATGCAAACAGCGGAAAATATTCTCAACGTAACCTTACTGGAACCCAGGCAGAAACACCCTACCATCTTTGCCCGCTTCGACGACCTGGCCGGCGGGGGCAGCCTGACCATACATAACGATCATGATCCTAAGCCCTTATATTACCAGTTATTGGGAGAAAGGGGGGATATCTTTACCTGGGAATACCTCGAACAGGGCCCCGAATCCTGGAAAGTGAAGATCACCAAACGCGTCCCCGGCGCGAATTCGGAAACATTGGGGCAGATTGCCGCAAAAGATCTCCGTAAAGCGGAGGTGTTTAAAAAATATGGCCTTGATTTTTGCTGCGGCGGGAAAAAGACCGTCAAAGAAGCCTGCGAAGAAAAAGGACTGGATGCCGACCTGGTTGAACAGGAACTTCAGCAGGCCAATAAAAGCTTCAACTCCCGGCCGATCCCGTACAACGAATGGCCCCTGGATTTCCTGGCCGACTATATCGTTAACACGCACCACAGCTATACCCGGAAATCGCTGCCGGAGATAAGGAACTATGCCGCTAAAGTAGCGCGGGTACACGGCGGGCGCCATCCGGAACTGCTGCCCATACAGCAGTTGGTAGAAGCGATCAACGCAGAAATGAGCGCGCATATGATCAAGGAAGAAAACATACTGTTTCCCTATATCAAGCAGTTGGCGGCATCAAAAGCAAACGGTCAGCCGCTTAAAGCCGCTCCGTTCGGATCGGTAAAATCGCCTATCGCCATGATGGAGCAGGAACATGAAGCCGCAGGCGGACATATGGACAACATCAGAACGCTTTCCATCGGTTATACGCTACCGGAAGACGCCTGCGCGAGCTATAGCCTGCTCTTCCGGATGCTCGAGGAGTTTGAAGCCGACCTGCACTTACATGTGCACCTCGAAAACAATATTCTTTTCCCCAAGGCGCTGGACACAGAAAAAAACCTTCGTCAACAATCATAAGATTAATGTAAAACGCCAAAATATTCCCATCCTGTGAATACCTGTGAGAAAGGCTCTTCTCAATAAACACGCTGAATACCATGATGATCAATGCCCATACTAAAATTGCGGCGCTGCTGAAGGCAAACCCGAACGCGCTGGAAGCTATTATCAGTATCAGCCCCGGTTTTGAGAAGCTGCGTAATCCATTCCTACGAAAAATACTTGCGGCAAGAACCAGTATCGCTATGGCATCAAAAATAGGCGGGTGCAGCGTTAGCGATTTTTTGCATACGCTGCAGCCCCTCGGCTTCGAAGTTGAAGACGGCCCGATTTCCGTTACCAATGAAAAAAACGTTGCGCCCGCCTTTTTTTATACCCTTAAAAAAGAAGATATTATTGAACTGGACGTGCGCCCTGTGCTCTCTTCCGGAAAAGATCCGTTATCGCTGATCATCCAACAAACGAAATCCATTCTTCCCGGCCAAACGCTGAAGATCATCAATAGCTTTGAGCCAAGCCCCCTGATAGCCATGCTTGAAAAGCAGGGATTCCTTGCCTACGCCGATACCCTGGGCGATGATCTTGTAGAGACCTATTTTCACAAGTCAAAAACATCGGAGCAGAGCCCTGCCGAAACCCCGCTTCCTGAAACTTCCCCGCAACAATGGGAGGAGATACAACAAAGGTTTGCCGGCAGAATAAAGAGCATCGATGTCCGGGCAATGGAAATGCCGCGTCCTATGCTGACCATCCTGGAAGAGCTCGAACGCCTGCCCGCCGATCATGCATTGTTTGTCTATCACAAACGAATACCGGTTTTTCTTTTGCCCGAATTAAAAGACAGGCAATTCGATTACCGCGCCAAAGAGATAGCAGAAGGAGAAGTTCACCTTATGATCTTTAAACCCTGACATGTTTACCGCCAATGCACATACGCCGGCTAAAACGACCTCGCCATCCGCAGTAACGCCATTTTATGGATATGCCGCTATTTCCTTCCTGGTAGCCGGCGTCCTCTTATTTGCTTATTCCTCTTCTTTTAACGGTCATTATTTTCAGCCGAAAATCCTGGCCATTACGCATATCATGGCCCTGGGATGGGGCGTCATGATCATACTGGGCGCCAGCCATCAACTCGTGCCCGTGCTGATCGAAAGCAGCTTATTCAGCATCGCGCTGGCCCGCCTGTCTTTTTTCCTCGCGGCAACAGGCATTCCTTTATTAGCCTATGGATTTTTTATTTTTTCCATGGGATGGGAAGCGCAATGGGGGGGCATCCTGATCAATAGCGCCATTATCGTTTACCTGGTCAATCTGCTCCTTAGTATGCAGAAAAGCAAATCAAATAATGTACATGCCTTATTTGTTTTAACGGCGGCATGCTGGTTGCTGCTGACCACGCTTATAGGATTATTGCTGGTCTATAATTTTTCACGCGACTTTTTATCTATGGACTCTCTGCATTACCTTCCTCTACATGCCAATATAGGCATTGCCGGGTGGTTCCTGTTATTGGTTATAGGCGTAGGAACGCGGCTGATACCCATGTTCCTGATCTCCAAATACCAGCGCCCGGGGCTGCTTTGGTCTATCTACCTGCTCATCAATGGGGGACTGATCGGCTTTGTGTTAAACTTTTTATACCTGCGCCAACCTGGCTTTTACCTTCTGCCGGCGACCGCGGTCGGGCTCTCATTGGTCCTGATGGCCTATTATTGTTATCAGTCTTACCGGATGCGGTTGCGTAAAAAAGTAGACGAGCAGATGAAAATATCCCTGTTGGCCGTAGCCATGATGATCCTGCCGGTTATCCTGCTGATCGTCATCATCGGCGCTATGCAGGTATCCGGCTCCAGCAATACATTGGCGTTGCTCTATGGGTTTGTCATCTTTTTTGGATGGCTGACCGCGATCATTCTAGGAATGACCTTTAAGACCCTGCCTTTTATCATCTGGAATAAAACTCATCATTTGTTTGCCGCCAATGAAAAAACGCCCAGTCCGAAAGACCTGTTCAGCGCAAAAATATTTACGGCCATGGGAATTGTTTACCTGCCGGGATTTGTTTTGTTTTGCGCAGGCATTGCGCTGGCAAATACCGCGCTCCTGAGATCCGGCAGCGCGCTTATTTTATTAACGGCCATATTGTATAACTGGAACGTGATGAAGCTCATCAGGTATAAACCGAAAAGACCATGAACATTATCACCAATGATACCGCCTTATGCGAAGAGGCTATTGCCGCGCTCCGGGAAGTAATAGATCCCGAGATAGGCCTGAATATCGTGGACCTCGGCCTGATCTATCAATTGGATTTTGACGCGCCTAACAGCAATATATATGCTTCTATGACCCTGACCACCCAGTTCTGCCCTATGGGAGCATCCATAGTAGACGGCGTGAAAGAAGCGCTGCAAACAGCATTTCCCGGTTACGAAGCGGCTGTTACCTTAACCTTTGACCCGCCCTGGCGCCCTCAGCGAATATCGGCGGAAGGGCAACAATTCTTAAACCGTTAAAATATGCTGTCGCTGACCTGCAAAACTGCGATCAAAGCCGTTATCTACCTGGCTTCCCGATACGAATCGGGCGCCAGGACAGGCATTAAAGAAATAGCCGAATATATCGACGCCAGCGAACATACGGTTGGAAAACTGCTACAGACGCTGGTGAAACGCAATATCATTAACAGCGTCAAGGGTCCTTCCGGGGGATTTTATATTGCCGGCAATCAGCTGAAACAGCCCATTATCGCTATCGTCAGGGCCATTGACGGAGACCAGGTATTCCGCGAATGCGGGCTGGGGCTTCGCCAATGTTCAGAAACCCGCCCCTGTCCAATGCACAATGATTATAAGGCGGCGCGGGAGATCCTTGAAGGATTTTTCAGAAAAAACAATATCCGCGATCTCTGCGATCATGTGAACAACGGGGCCGCCTACCTGATAAGCTGAACGCGCGCCGATCAATGCAGCGGCGTCTGTCCTTGTTTAGGCTCCTCGGCAGCAGACAATCATTTTCCCAAACCTCCCTTTCCGGGGCATGTTTGGTAGCGACCCGGTTTTAGTTTCAACGCTTTAAAAGACCGGGGATAAAAATTCAAAATGAGTCGCTATCGCGCATTTCCTGGAATGATCTATATCAGCTTAAGTTTATATTTTTACCGTCGGAAGACCCCTCAAAAAGAAGACATGAGCAATATCGAATACGTTTCCGCCAGGCAGGCCGTACAATCCATCAAATCAAATGACCGGGTTTTCATTCATGGCAGCGCCGCCACTCCTGTACACCTCGTGAAAGCGCTCCAGGAAAGACACAATGAGCTGAAGGGAGTGGAACTGGTAAGCATTACCAATATGGGAGAGATCGATTTCAATAAGCCCGAGTACAAAAAAAG
>JAEUVR010000246.1 GCA_016786785.1 Chitinophagaceae bacterium | reverse complement strand
TCAGCAACGCATTGAAGTGTGCCGCAAACATCTCCGCCGCTCCTATGAATGGAAGGGCCCGGTAGTGGGCATCCTGGAGATGAGAAGACATTATGCCAACTACCTGAAAGGCCTTCCCAACATAAAAGAATACCGCGGCAGGCTGGTGACCTTAAAAGAAATTGAGGAGATAGAAGAAGTGTTGAACGAGATCGCCATTCAATACGCAGGATTCGCATTCCAGCGATCTGCTATCGTATTGGAGAACTACCACGAGAAATGCGCGATATAAGCGCGTGTTTTCTGAAGATGCCCCTAGATCAGCAAATAATGTTGTCCCCTAATCAGGTTTGATGTTTATATCCGACCCTTAAAACACCGCCCGACTCCCCCAAAAGAAAAAATGCTTCTCCAAAAAAAGAAAACGCTCATCCCATAACAATTTTCGGGGAGACCCTAAAGAAATACAATATTTATTTCTTAATAGCCAGCATATTGCCTATCATTGCCGCAGTGCGTTGTAAATTGGCTGCGGTCAGGCCCATAGCCGCTTCCAGCGATAGGGGCTGATGCCCGATGGCGATCAGCGCATCAAAATAACGGTCCAGTTCGGAGTCTGTATCCAGGGGTATCTTGCCTGCCAGCCCGATTACCGGGATGTTTTTCTCCTTTGCTTTCTTCGCTACGCCATAGGGCGCTTTTCCATTCAGCGTCTGCCGGTCAATACTTCCCTCGGCGGTGATCACCAGGCCGGCCTGCTCCAGCGCCTTATCAAACTGCGTGATCTCCAGGAACTGATCGATACCGTTTGCCAGCCTGGCGCCGGCAAATGCTCTTAGTCCCGCGGCCGTTCCTCCGGCGGCGCCGCCATGCCTGATCACCGACATGTCAAAACCGGTTTGCTGTAACGCGATATCGCTGAATCTCGCCAGCGCCCTGTCCAGCGTCTTTACCATTTCGGGCGTTGCGCCTTTCTGAGGGCCAAAAACCGCCGCGGCCCCTTCATCTCCCAACAATACATTATCTACATCGCAGAGGATAATAAATTCGGTTTCCAATATCCGCTTGTCCAGCGCAGCGCTGTCAATGGTATGGAGGGAGCTCAGCGATTCGGGTAGACCGCTCAGTTCATTTCCGTCCTTATCGAGGAAACGCAAGCCCAGCGCCTGGAGGATGCCGGTAGCGCCGTCCACGGTAGCGCTGCCGCCGATGCCCATGATGATCTTTTTGGGCGACAGGTCCAACGCCGCTTTTAGCAACCTGCCTGTTCCATAGGTAGTGGCGCGAAGGGGGTTGTATTCTTCCGGCCTCAACTGCCGCAGTCCGGAAGCATCAGCCATTTCAATCACCGCGAGGCACTGGTCGCTGATCCATCCAAAGGAAGACGATATTTTTCTGCCCAGCGCATCTGTTGTTTCAACGGTCCTGGTCTCTCCCTTCAAATGGGCAATCAACAATTCTGCTGTTCCATCGCCGCCATCTCCCACCGGGAAACATGCGGTAGAAGGCTTCAGACGGCTTTGTAACAGGCCCTCGCGGATATTTTCCGCTGCCGCCGCGGCATCTAAGCTGTTTTTAAAGGCATTCGGCGCAATCAGTATATGCATAGGGCCAAATTCGGCAATTATTTTAAGACTTAACCAGGCAGATCAAATTTTATCGCGGCGGCGCTGTCCATTCCGTGTAATAGCGAGTTGCTGAAATGTTGACTCCTCGGCAAAAGCGAAATGCGGGGAAGCGCTAACAGGATGGGCGCCCGGGGACTACCGGGAGTCCGGTGAAGCGGATATGGAGGGAGCGCTATAACAAGATAAATACCCGCTCCGGCAAAGGACTTTGGACTTTCTCCGCCACATACCTTGATGAGGAAGGCGCCTGGGCGATCTTATTTAGGTAAAATGATCAGCGTGCGCATACACGGGCGGTTTACCCTCTTTTCAACCCGGCCAAAAACTCAAGCAGGTCGGCCATCTCCTGGTCAGACAGCGATTCATAAAGCCCTGAGGTCATCATGGATTCCTTTAATGCCTTTTTGGAAACTACATCGCTGGTTTTGATCTGCCTGCTTTGGCCGCCGGGAAATTTAAGCGTCAGGTTATCGGCGGTTTGACTGGAGATGATCCCGGCTACCGTAGACCCGTCCTTCAAAGAGAGCTCCCATCCTTCATAACCAAAACTAATGCCTGCGGAAGGCTGGAGAATAGCGTCGAGCAACGCTTCTTTCGGTAGTTTGGAACCGATCTCCGTTAGCTTGGGGCCGAAATCAAACCCCTGGTCCTTTACCTGGTGGCATACCGCGCAATGATTTTTAAACACGGTCGCGCCCATGACCGGATCGGCTTTCAGCGCCTGCAGCGCGGCCAGCTCAGGTATTTTTTTTGCGGGCTTGCCCGTCTCAGCAGGCAGGTATAATGCCGCTTTCGCTCTTATTGAACTACTCCAGGCTTCTTTAATGCCGCTGGCCAACGAGGCTTTCAGCATATCGGGCGTATTTTTATTGTCGAGCAATCCCACAACGATCTCTTCGCCATAACCGCTTCCGCCGATCTGCCTGGCGGCCATCTGCCGAAGCGGATTGTCATATTTCTCCGAAAAAGCTACCTGCCGGAGCATCTCTACAGATTTCTTATTTCCCACGCCGGCTAATGACTGCAATAATTTAAAGGCCGAAGCAGTATCCCGGCGGTTTTGAATAACATCCCAAACCAGCTTATCCAGGTTAAAATCGAGTAAGATCTCGGCGGCTGTCCTGCCCATTTCCTGGCGGGGGTAGTTAATGGCAGTTTCCATCAACCTTGGCCCCTCTGTTCTCAGCGCATATCGTCTTACCATCTCAAGGTATTCGGGCGTTCCCTCCAGCGAGGCGAGCGTTTGCCGCAATGCCCGCTGCGCAATAACAGAAGATCGTATGGCGGCCGGATCAAGATGCGTTAACACCAGCTTATTGAACCCGGGGTATTGAGAGGCGGTATCCTCGAGCATCTTTACCAGGTATCCCGATTTGGAAGGGCCCGCGTGAAAATCAAAAGCCCTGAAATACCGGAGTCGCGTATGCAGTTCGGAGGGCTCGGTTGCCAGCTTTGCGAGGTAGGGAACAGCTTGCTCACACCTGGCCCTCCATACAATATCGCGATAGCCGGGATTTTGCAAGGGATCTTTGACGCGTGAAACAAAAGCGGCAAAATAACGGTCCCATTGTTTGTCGGCGCCTATCCCCAGCGCTTCCAGGTACCAGCGGTCGTTCCCGTTATGCCGGGTCGCCAGCGAGGCCCAGAGACCGGCGGCGGCAGGGTTTTTACAATGGCGCAATGCCAATGCGCATTCGCGAAGCGTCTGCATATCCGGATCATTGATCAAGCGGCTTACTATACCCGTTATTTCAACGCCCGACTGCCGCGCGGCGCGGATACCCGTTATCCGCAGGTCGGCGACGCTGTCGCCGATCGCCTGGCCGATATATTTTTCCCGTTGCGCCTTATTTATTCCCGGCATCTTTACCAGCGTCCATAAAACCCTCGCCCGCATGCGCGGATCGTTATCGGTCGATTGCCAGAACCTTTCCAATTCAGGGAGCGCCTTTTCTCCCATCGACAGCAGCGCCGTATATGCATGATGCCTAACCGAAAGATTAGGGTTCTGCAATGCCTGTAAGGCCCCTGAAGGCGTTGTATAGTCGAAGACTGGCATGATATATTTTGCGCCGGTCGGGGCAACCCGGTAGATCCTTCCCCGTTGCTGGTCACCGGCGGCATGGCCCCCTACGCCGGGGTCATACCAGTCTGCCACGATCAGGGAGCCATCCGGCGCAACGCATACGTCTGCCGGCCGGAACCATTGGTCGCCCTCATTTTTGAGGATATTGATCATCCCTGCCGTATAGCCAGCCCCGTTTTTTTGTACCGGGTAAGCTCTTACCACATTCACGCCGGCATCGGCATGGATCATCTGGCCCCGGAAGGGTTCGGGCAATAAGGAGCCTTCATATATCGCCATGCCGGTGGGAGAGCCTGCGCCCGTCTGTAATACATTCGGCGCCACGCCGGGGTCATTCAGATGCCAGTGTCTTAAAGGAATAGAATCTTCCATATTGGTGCGATTCGCCTGCCATCCGGCGCCTGTGAGCTCATCGGTATACCCATAGTTGCCGTACTCCATCACGTAGTTGATCCTTACCCCGCGGTTGCCATCGTCGTCATTATCGCTCTGCCATACCGTGCCGTAGCTATCCACTGCCGCCTCATAGTTATTCCGGAAATTATGGCCCAGGCATTCTACGTTGGAGCCGTCGGGATCGCAGCGGAAAACCATGCCCTGCCTATACTTTGCAGGGCCGATCTCATCGCCGTCCTGATCGCGGACGGTCCTGCCATTTTTATCTTTAAGGGTCTCTCCGTAATTGCCCATCTCAAAATAGAGCTTGCCATCGGGCCCGAAACTCACCGCATGTACGCCATGATCGTGCTGCTCGCCGCCAATGCCCTGGAACAGGATCTCTTTACGGTCGGCCTTATCATCGCCGTCATCGTCATAGAGCGACCATATATAAGGGCTTTGGGAGATCAACACCCTGTTTCCTAATACGCATATGCCAAGGGGAGCGTTGATCTCGGGCGACTGGTAAAAGACCTTTGCCGTATCGGCAACGCCGTCTCCGTCATGATCTTCAAGGATCAGGATGCGGTCGCCCGCGGGATGCGAAGGATTGCCATTGATGTCCGGACGGTAATTGTAGGCTTCTGTTACCCATACGCGCCCGCGTTCGTCCACATCAATATTGGTAGGGTTGACCAGCATGGGCTCGGCTGCCATGGTCTGCGCATGCAGTCCATCCGCTACAACAAGGCTGCTTAGCGCATTTGAGGCCAGGCGCTTCTGCTCTTCGGTAAGCGTGTTTTCAGGAACTCCGGCAGGCGCATTATTGTCTCCTTCATTACAGGCAAATAACAATAGCAAACAACACGGCAATAATCTGCGGGCAAAAAGTTTCATATATGGGTCTGTTGTAGTCGGCGCATATTCCTCGGCCTTATCTGCCGAAGTCTTCCGGATAGCTGCAAGGACAAGCATTCGTGTTTGTCGCCCCTGTCCCCAAGGCAACAAGAATGCCTTCCTTGCTTAGGGCAACAGGAGTAAGCTCCGCTTATTCATCATCCTTATCCGCCGGAGGAAATGGGGTAGGTTCTTTTTTCCCATTATGACAACTGTAGCAGGTGATCGCCGCTATCCCCTCGTGGCTGAAATATTTTTTGTTGATCTTACTCGTCATCTTCATCATGGAGCGGGCTATATCCTTGTGCTTGTTTCCATCGCTGGCAAAATCCATTTTTTTAGTCTCATCGTTGCGCACATGGCAGAAATTACATTTTACGCCCAGGGATTTGGCAAAATGCTTCATGATGCTGTCCATCTGGTCATGTGTAGTGTTCTTGGGAAGAATTTTAAGATTTTTATAACCTGGATCCTCATTAATATTAACAAAGGAAAGCGAGATTACAGTAAATAGTACAATAGAAGAGATTGCTAATAATTTTTTCATAAAACTATCGTTAAAGAATTCCTGGGCCTTAAATCAAAGGCAAAGTAAATATAAGATATATTTGTTCCCGCATGATACGGAAGGCGCTGGCTTATTTTCTTTTATTCTGTCACATGAACACTTCTATGTTCCTCCCCCAGGTGGCGGAGAACGATGTTTTTGACGCGCAGGGAAATCAGATAGACGATATCAATACGATCATTGAATACATCGACCAGGTTGTTCTGCAGAATGTAGATAACGAGCCGGAAGATGAAGACGACGATAGCGGCCAGAACTTCAGGCTGGTCAAGTCTGCCAATTACTACTGTCATCCCCAAACTGAAGCCTGCGAACAAAATGCGTATACGCATGCATCTAAGCAGGTTTTCGCCGGCTACCTGGTCGCTACGATCATAGCCCCTTGTTACGATATAGACGCGCCTCCTCCTAAAGCGTAATTTTTCCATCCTTTATTTACTGGCCTCGCCTGCCGCGGGCCATCCCTGTTTACTATCCAAATACTTTTCGCAGGCTGCTCCGTCGATGAGATCATCGGCTGAACGCCCTTATTAAAACAATCATGAATATCAAAATTTCGCGTGGCGGCGCCATCCTGTTGGCGATGGCCTTATTGTCTGTCCGCTTATCGGCGCAGGACACCTTGCGCCTCAGCTTACCCGAATCGGAAAAAATGTTTATTGAAAACAACCTCGCCCTGTTAGCAGCGCGATACCAGGTCGATGGAACGAGGGCGGGGGTGATCCAGGCGAAACTCTTTCCCAACCCGACCCTGGAACTCAGCGGGAACCTGTACAACCCCCAGGAAAAAAAGTTTGCCGATTTCTACGGCGGCTCCGGGCAATATACGGCAAGCATACAGCAGCTGATACGCCTGGCAGGAAAGCGCAACAAAGAGATCAGGCTGGCAGAAACCCAGCTGAAGATGGCGGAAAGCCAGTTTGAAGACTTGCTGAGGACCCTTAAGCTGAGCTTGCGCAGCAATTTCTATAAGGTTCATTTTCTTTATCATTCGTTCAGCGCCTATGGCAACCAGATCAACAGCCTGGAAAAACTCAGCGGCGCCTACGACGACCTGCAGGCAAGAGGTATTGTTACGTTGAAAGATGCGCTGCGTATCAAATCGCTGCTCTACTCATTAAAGGCCGAGCAGACCTCATTGCAGAACGAGCTGAATGATCTTCAGTCCGAACTTCAGCTGCTGTTGCACGCCAATGGGCATTGGATAATGCCGGAGGCGGATAAGCGAGTGGCATTAAAACTTACCCTCGGCGATTACTCGATACAGGACCTGG
Organism: Chitinophagaceae bacterium; assembly: GCA_016786785.1. GTDB lineage: Bacteria > Bacteroidota > Bacteroidia > Chitinophagales > Chitinophagaceae > Flavitalea. The sequence goes on along the minus strand of JAEUVR010000246.1, from coordinate 14,203 downwards.
TAGATACCGCTTTTAATAACCGGTACGACCTGAGGCTTTCTGAATATGCCGCTATTTATGCGCAGCAGGATTATTCCCTGCAGAAAGCGCTGGCCAAACCCGATCTTACCCTGGGAGTGGATTTTGACAAACGCGGCAGCTTCGTAGACAACGCTTCTTTCTTACGCGCGGCGATCGACCTTCCCTTTTTTCATCGCAACCAGGGAAATATACAGGCGGCCAGGGCAGGCATAGAAAAAGCCAAAACGCTGGTTTTGCAACAAAAACTGCAGGTAGAAAACGAAGTCCGCACGGCCTATGCGCGCGCGCTGAACACGGGCAAAATGCTTCAATCGATGGACGTCGGATTTGAAGAGCAATATGAAAAGCTATTAGGCGGTATAACCGAAAACTTTCAAAAGAAGAATATCAGCTTAATGGAGTTCACCGATTTTAATGAATCGTATAAAAACAATATCCTTCAATTCAACCAACTGCAGAACGATTTTATGCAGGCGGTCGAAGACCTCCAATTCGCCGTAGGAAAAACGCTTTTTAATTACTAAGCTCAAAATTTTTTAAAATGAATCGCATACTCTTTCTTGTTTGTGCCATCAGCGCCGGTTCGCTGGTTTTCTCCTGCAAACGCCCCGTATCGCAGGACGCCGCGAATACTCCATTTTGCCTGACCGATACGCTGCAAAATAAGATCGCCATCGCCGAGGTCAAAAAAGAATCCGTTAAGAACAGCATCCTGCTATCGGGAAAAATAGAAGCAAACGAAGACAAATGGGTAAAAGTGTATCCCGTCGTTGGCGGGGTTGTCCAGGAAATGAAAGTGCAGTTGGGAGATTATGTAAAAAAAGGCCAGGTACTGGCGGTTATCCATAGCAGCGAGATAGCCGATCTCCAAAGCCAGCTCTCGGCTTCGCAATCGAATGTGGCGACTGCGGAGAAAGCCCTTATTGCCAACAAAGAAATGTTTGCATCCGGCCTGGCCACGGAAAGGGATGTTTCAACCGCCGAAAATGAATTGAATAAGGCGCGATCGGAGCTTTTACGCAACAAGCAGATCAACAATATTTATGGCGCCCGCGGCAATGCCCTGCAAACCATTACAGCGCCGATATCGGGGTACATCATTGAAAAAAATGTCACCGACAAAATGCAATACCGGGTAGACGGCTCCCAGCCTTTCTTTATCATCTCCAACCTCGATGAGGTATGGGTGATGGCCAGCGTATTTGAAAGCGATATCGCCAAGATCAAAGAAGGATATGACGCCAATATCAACGTAATCGCTTATAAAGACCGCGTATTTCATGGAAAGGTAGACAGGATGTTCGCTATCCTGGACCCGCAGAGCCGGGTGATGAAGGTGCGGATCCGTATAAAGAATGAGGACAACCTGCTGAAACCGGAGATGTTTGCCCAGATCAATATCCTTTATAACAGCGCGGACAATGAGCTGCCGGCTATTCCCTCGGGCGCCGTAGTGTTCAGCAATAATAAAAACTATGTAATGGTATACCGGAACAATTGCGATATAGAAACCCGTGAAATAGATGTTTTCCAAACCATCGGCGAAACCTCCTATATCAATGCAGGCTTAGAACCCGGGGAAAAGATCATTACCCGTTACCAGTTGTTGATCTATGACGCCCTTAATGATTAATCCCCTCTCAAAACAAACTTATGAACAAGTTCATTTCCGGCATCGTTTCTTTTTCATTAAAGAACCGGTTCTTTATATTTTTCATGACCGTAACGATCATCATCGCCGGTATATGGAGCTTTATCAAAACGCCGCTGGAAGCCTTTCCGGACGTCACTAATACCCAGATCATCATTGTCACGCAATGGAATGGAAGAAGCGCGGAAGAAGTGGAGCGATTCGTAACGATCCCCATAGAAGTAGCGATGAACTCCGTACAGAAAAAATCTACCCTGCGCTCTATTTCCATGTTCGGACTATCGGTGACAAAGATCATTTTTGACGATGAGGTGGAAGACTTTTTTGCTCGGCAGCAGGTGACCAACCTGCTAAGGAATATCAATCTCCCCGAAGGCGTGGAGCCGGACGTTCAGCCTCCCTACGGCCCTACAGGAGAGATATTCAGGTACACCCTGCAAAGCAAGAACCATAATTCGATAGACCTGCTCACCACCCAAACCTGGGTCATCGACCGGCAGCTTCGCAGCGTTCCCGGCGTGGCAGACCTGGTCGCTTTCGGCGGGGCAGACCGGACCTACGAGATCACCGTGGACCCCTTGCTGCTGGCGAAATACGATATCACCCCGCTCGAAGTGTATACCGCCGTTTCAAAAAGCAATATCAATGTAGGCGGCGACGTGATCGAAAAAAACGGACAGGCATACGTCGTGCGGGGCATCGGCTTACTGGACAATATCCAGGATATTGAAAACATTATCGTAGACAATATCAACGGAACGCCGATACTGGTAAGGAACCTGGCAACCGTTACGCCCAGCCATGTTCCGCGCGTAGGCCAGGCCGGATTAGACGGCGACGACGACGTGGTGGAGGGGATTGTGGTCATGCGCAAAGGCGAAAACCCCAGGGAAGTATTGGCAAGAGTAAAGGCGAAAATAGAAGAGTTAAATGAAAAGATCCTTCCCGCGGACATACAAATGGTTACTTTTTACGACCGCGATAAACTGATGGATTTCTGCACGGAGACCATCAGCCATAACCTGGTGGAAGGCATACTCCTGGTAACCGTGATCGTATTTCTTTTTATGTTCGACTGGCGAACGACGATTATCGTTTCCATCATCATCCCGCTCTCCTTATTGTTTGCTTTTATCTGCCTTCACCTGAAAGGCATGAGCGCCAACCTGCTCTCTATGGGCGCGATAGACTTCGGGATCATTATCGACGGCGCCGTGGTAATGGTAGAAGGACTGTTCGTGGTGCTGGCGACCCGGGCGCACCAGTTGGGGATGGACAAATACCGTAAAATGGCAAAGCTCAGCGTCATCCGGAAAACAGGATCCCAACTTGCCAAAGCTATTTTCTTTTCAAAGCTCATCATTATCACCAGTCTTATTCCTATTTTTTCCTTTGAAAAAGTAGAGGGAAAGATGTTCTCTCCCCTTGCCTGGACGCTGAGTTTCGCGCTGCTGGGCGCCTTATTGTTTACGCTCACCCTTGTGCCCGTGCTGGCAAGCATCCTATTAAATAAAAACGTAAAAGAAAAAAACAACCCGATCGTTAATTTTTTCAACAGGCTTGTTCGATCAGGATTGCATTTCACCATGGCGAATAAACGCATTAGCCTGCTGAGCGCATTTGTGATCATGGCCATCTCTCTTTTCTCTTTTAAATTCCTGGGAAGCGAGTTTTTGCCTACCCTGAATGAGGGCGCCTTATGGGTAGAAGCAAAACTGCCGATGAGCAGCTCCCTAAGCGCCACCACCGATCTCGTCAGTGAGTTCCGCCATACGCTTAACAGCTTCGACGAGGTAAACGGCGTGCTTTCCCAAACCGGGCGCAGTAACGACGGAACAGATCCTTCGGGATTCTATTACGTGCAGTGCCAGGTAAACCTGAAACCCAAAAAAGAATGGAAGAGAAAGATCAGCGTCGACGACCTGGTAGAAGAAATGGACGCCCGGTTAAGACAATACCCCGGGGTAGTGTACAACTATTCGCAACCGATCATCGACAACGTGGCGGAAGCCGTTGCGGGGATCAATGCTTCTCTTGCCGTAAAAATATTCGGCAACGACCTGGAGAAACTGGACAAGCTGGCCGACAGCGTGTACAATATATTAGGCACAGTAGAAGGAGTAAAAGACCTTGGCATCATGCGCAATATCGGCCAACCGGAATTGTCCATCGTGCTCGATGAACAAAAGATGGGCATATATGGGGTCACCGCTTCAGACGCCAACTCGGTAATAGAGATGGCCATCGGGGGCAAATCCGCCTCCACTTTTTACCAGGAAGAAAAAAAATTCGCTATCCGTATCAGGTATCCCGAGGCCTATCGCGACAACGAAGCCGCTATCGGAACACTGCGCGTGCCTACCATCCACGGAACAAAAGTGCGACTGAAAGATATTGCCGAAATAAAGACCATGAGCGGCCCCGCTTTTATTTACCGCGATAAGAACACGCGTTTCATCGCCGTCAAGTTCTCGATCCGAGAGAGAGATATGGGAAGCGCTATTGCCGAAGCCCAGCAAAAAGTACGCAACAAGATCGTCCTGGGAAAAGGATTCGGCATAGAGTGGGCGGGCGAATTTGAAAACCAGGTCAGGGCGCAGCAAAAACTGACCCAGGTGGTCCCCGTCGTATTGTTACTGATATTCCTGCTGCTTTTTATCAGCTTTGGCAATTCGCTGGACGCGGGACTGGTGCTGGTCAACGTTCCCTTTGCGCTGATCGGCGGCATCCTCGCCCTGCATATAACGGGAACTATTTTCAGTATCTCCGCCGGCATTGGCTTTATCGCCCTGTTCGGCATCTGTATCCAGAATGGGGTGATCCTTATCTCTGTGTTCAAGCAAAAGCTTCATCAGAAAATACCGCTGGGGCAGGCCGTCCGGGAGGGCGTATATTCGCGCGTAAGGCCCATCGTTATGACGGCGTTAATGGCGGCATTGGGATTGCTGCCGGCGGCCCTTTCCACCGGCATAGGCTCTGAAACGCAAAAGCCGCTGGCCATAGTGGTGATCGGCGGATTGATCAGCTCTACCGCGCTTACGCTGCTGATATTTCCGCTGCTGCTGGAGATCTCCTACAGGAGATCGCTGAGAAAGAAGTCGGCCCTTGCTTAATGTTTTGCGATCGCGGCCACGTGGGGAGCGCTTAATAGAGCATGCTTAACACATCGTCGTTGGATTATCACAAGGCGGCGGCGGAGCGCCGCTCTTAATCGAACATTGCTTAACGCATCGTGCGCCCGGCCTTTGGCAGGAATCCTTAACTTTGCGCCATGAACTACGCTCAACTGGGTTCATCGGAGCTCCACATTTCAGCCATTGGCTTTGGCTGTATGTCGCTGGGACTGGATGACGCTGCAAATGCAAACCTTCTTCACCAGGCATTAGACCTGGGCATTAATTTTTTCGACACGGCCGACCTGTACGACAGGGGAATGAACGAAATATCCGTGGGAAAAGCGTTCAAAGGCAAAAGAGACAAGATCGTTCTGGCCTCCAAGGCAGGCAATCAATGGCGCGCAGACGGCAGCGGGTGGGACTGGAACCCGCGCAAGGAATATATCCTCGACTGCGCGGAGAAAAGCCTTCGCCGGCTCCAAACCGATTGCATCGACCTTTACCAACTACATGGCGGCACGATCAACGACCCCATTGATGAAACCATAGAAGCTTTTGAAATATTAAAGACACAGGGAAAGATCCGCTATTATGGCATCTCTTCCATCCGGCCCAATGTTATCGCCGAATACATCAGGCGCTCCTCCATCGTCAGCGTGATGATGCAGTACAGCCTGCTTGATCGGCGGCCGGAGGAGGAATGCCTCGACCTGCTCAAAAAACACAATATCGGAGCGCTCAGCCGCGGCGGCCTCGCCCAGGGTCTATTAGCAGGGAAACCCGCAAAACCTTATCTCGACCTTACAAAAGAAGAGGTCCAGAAAGCAACGGATGCCGTTCATTCTTTGTCAGGGAAGGACCGGACCCCGGCGCAAACAGCTACGCGGTACGTCCTGCGTCATCCCGCCGTAAATACCGCCGTTATCGGCATACGCACGGAGGCGCAGCTGGAAGAAATAGCGCAGACAATACTGACGCATGAGCTGACAAAAGAGGAAATGACCGTACTGCAGCATAGCGTTAGGGCGGCAAAATATAAGGAACACCGGACGGTATGGAAGCCGGAAGCATGACCGGAAATTTTCGGTAGGACTCAGTTCTAAACCTTAACGCTTTAAAGAGCAGGAATATCGGGCAGTTGATCGGCAGCGAGAGAAAATTCAGCTTCAACTTTAATACTTTAAAGAGCCGGGAGAAAAGTTCAACAGGAGTCGCTATCAAATTTCCTGCAATATTTTGACCAGGTATGTTTTATATATCTAAAAAAATAATATTGCCTTACGAATAGGGGTAAGCATTCCATAAGTTGTCTTGCTTAAAAGACATTGGTTGGAAGAAGCTGTTCTCCATAGGGCAAGATTGCAAACCTTTAGCATGGACGTTCAGGATATTGGCATAACGCCTATTACCCGACTGGAAGAAAAAGCCTTTGAAGAGGCGTTCAAGACGCATTTCAAAAGGTTGTACGCCTATGCCTTCACCATTGTTAAAGAAGAAATGGCTGCGGAAGAAATGGTACAGCAGGTTTTTTTTAAGATATGGGAGAAAAAAGGCCTGGTAGACATCAGGACATCTATTACCGCTTACCTGTATCGTTCGGTATATCATGAAAGCCTCAACTATTTAAAACACCAGAAGGTAAAAGCCGCTTACCAGTCGCATGTTGCCCGGGAAAGCAAGAACCATTCTGATAATGCCGGCTCAAAATTGCAGTTGTCGGAGCTGGAGCAGAAGTTGAATATCGCTTTGAACGAACTTCCCGAACAATGCCGGGCGATCTTCCAGATGAGCCGTTTTGAAGAATTAAAATACCAGGAGATTGCCGACAGGCTCGGACTTTCCGTTAAAACCGTAGAAAACCAGATGGGAAAAGCATTAAGGATATTAAGAACAAAGCTGATAGACTATCTCCCGCTGGTGATTGCTTTTTTAATAGACCGTAAACCCTGAACACCTTGTTCAACGAGCAAAACGATATGAACGATGAGCTGCTGGTCAGCTACCTTTTGGGAGAAGCCCCGTCATCTCTCCGCCATAGGGTGGAGCAATGGATCGGCTCAGATCCTGCTCATCAGCGTTACTTCGATCATTTTCAGCTGATCTGGAACACGAGCAGGCAGATAACCTTACCGTCTTCAGTCAGCGAAGAAGAAGCCTGGCGGCGTTTTCAGCGGAGAACAACACAGGCTTCGGCGCAAAAACAGGGCGCCGTCCGTTCATTCGTATCCGTACTCTCCTGGCGCAGGGCCGCGGCAATACTGGTCCTTTGCATCAGCGTACTCTCCCTGTTCTACGTGATATGGAATAAAAATACCTCGGCGCCTGTAACAGTAGCCGCAGAAGGCTCCGCCATAGAAAAACTGTTGCCCGACGGATCTACGGCAGTGCTGAACAAACACGCTTCCATCAGCTATGCCGGCAGCATGAAGGGAGAACAGCGAAAGGTAACGCTCAAAGGCGAAGCTTTCTTCAAAGTCGTTCCGGATAAAACAAAGCCCTTTATCGTAACCGTAAACGATATCACGGTAACCGTTGTGGGCACCGCTTTTAATGTAAGGAATACCGGCGATGAAACGGAGATCATTGTGGAATCGGGCGTCGTGAAGGTCGCGCGCAACAATACCACCATTACCCTGCAGGCAGGGGAAAGGACCCTTATCAAAGACGACAATACCCAATTCGAGAAGCAGCAGAGTACGGATCAGCTATACAACTATTACCGGAGCAAGGTCTTTGTATGCGATAATACCCCGCTGTGGAAACTGGCGGAAACCCTCAGCGAAGCTTATGGAGTGAAGATCATTATTGAAAGGCCTGAGCTGCGCGACTACCCGCTAACCGCTACTTTTAAGGAAGAGTCGATAGACAATATTCTTTCCGTGATCGCTGAAACATTTGATATCGCCGTATCAAAAAACGACCAAACCATCATCTTAAAATAAAGTATAACCTGGAACCATTTTTATAAAACAAAGAGCAAGGGACCAATTGCGCATGATCAGGTTCCCTGGCTTTCAAGGGCGGCGCCTTACCCGAAAATCTCATTTATTTCATTTTGAACAATTTGAACAAACAGATATGAAGATTAATAATCCTCCATCAATACATAAATCGCTTAACCTATATAAATCTGCTAAGACGCATACGCTTAAACGATTTCCGCCATTCGGTATGCTTCAAAGGGGTCTTTCCCGGATAAGCATGGCGCTGGCCATCCTTACCTTGTCCACCTTTGCTAATACCGCTATTGCGCAGCAACTGTTAAATAAAAACGTTTCTCTTTCCGTTAATCAGCAGCCGCTGGACCAGGTACTGGAGATCCTCAGCAACAAAGGCGATTTTTTCTTTTCTTACAACAGCCATATCATTAAAAAAGACAGTATAGTCACCCTAACCATGACCAACCGGTCGGTCCAGGATATCCTGTCTGCCCTGCTGGGCAACCATTATGAATTCAGGGAAAGCGGCAACTATATCATTATCCGAAGGGCGCCCATCCGGCTGCGGCTGGTCACTTCGGCCGCAGTAAATGAAGATAAGTTCTATGTTATCAGCGGTTATGTCATCGACGACCAGACGGGAGAAAAGATCAGCGACGCCAGCGTATATGAAAAGGATCGGCTGGTCATCGCCAACACCAACGAGCTGGGCTTTTTCAAGCTCCGCCTCCGAAGCCGCTATCCGACGGCATCCATAACCGTTAGTAAGGAATATTATGAAGACACAACGGTTGTCATCCAGCCTAAGTTCAATCAATCGGTCACGATCACGCTGTCGCCTTCCGCGATAACGGAACACACGGTCATCATCGGTCCTACCGCCTATGCCGCGCCCGATTCCATCAGGCTGGAGATCCCCGTCAACGATAGCGCAAGCTGGCTGTATACATATATTAAAAAAGATTCGGCCCTCGTGGAAAAAACCACGCTGGGCAAATGGTTCGTCTCCTCTTCGCAGAGACTGCAGAGCCTGAACCTGAAAAGGTTCTTCACGCAAAGGCCTTACCAGGTATCCGTTGTGCCGCATATCAGCACCAACGGGCGATTAAACAGCCAGGTCGTCAATAATTTTTCCTTTAATATTTTCGGCGGTTACTCCGGCGGCGTGAACGGGTTTGAGCTGGGCGGATTGTTTAATATCGACAAAAAAGACGCGGCCTATGTACAGATTGCGGGATTGTTCAATATGGTCGGCGGACATTCGACGGGACTGCAGATCGGAGGCATCTCCAATACCGTATTGGACAGCGTGAGCGGGTTACAGATAGGGGGCGTCTCCAATTTTACAAAGGATAAATTCAGCGGCGCGCAGATCGGCGGGATATACAACCATGTAGGCGCCACAATGGACGGCGCACAAATAGCGGGCATTGCCAATTTCACCAATCATAGCGCGCAGGGAGCGCAGATAGCCGGTATTGCCAATATCAGTTCCCGGGAAGTGAGGGGCGTACAGATAGCCGGGATATTTAATTATACCCGTCATCTCAAAGGCGCGCAGATAGGGCTGATCAATGTTTCGGACAGCTCCGATGGATACAGCATCGGGCTGATCAATATCGTGATGAAGGGATATCATAAGCTCGCCCTCTATACCAATGAGATCATGAACGCCAATATTGCTTTTAAGACCGGTAATACCAAACTATACAGCATCTTCCTGGGAGGATACAATACCGTTCCGGACCAGAAAGTATGGAGCTATGGTTACGGGCTGGGATCCGAACTGACCCTGGTGAAAAAATTAGCCCTGAACATAGAGCTCAGTTCGCAGTACCTCTACCTGGGGTCATGGGATCACCTGAATCTTCAGAACAAGGTCAATGCCCTGCTTAATCTCCGGCTGGGCAAAAATTTTTCCATTTATGCAGGGCCCGCCTATTCTGTCTTTGTCTCCAACCAGCATGAAGCCGTCGGCGGATACAGGAATCCCATGTCTCCCACAGGAAATAAGACGCATGACTTCGGCGGCGGCATAACCCGCTGCATGGGGTGGTTGGGCTGGACGGCCGGGATACATTTGTTTTAAATTTTTTTATCGCATAGGGGTAATCGCAACCTGTATTGTCGTACTACTATAAAACGACAATATGAGCATGCATCAACAGAAAAAATATCTTTTCCTCGCTTTTATCGCATTATTTCTTTTTTCTTTGAGTTCCTATGCTCAGCTTACGCAGACCATTCGCGGCAAAGTGACAGACCAGCTTCTTCAAAAGCCGTTAGCGGGAGCCACCATCATCATAGGAGGATCAAACCTTTCGGCTACTGCCGACGCCGACGGCAGCTTTCGGATAACCGGCGTACCCGTCGGCGCGCGACAGGTAATCATCACCCATACCGGTTATAATCCCGTTCAGATGGATAATATCATTGTCAACAGCGGCAAGGAAACAGCGCTGGACATTGCTATGGAGATCGATGTAGATATCCAGCAGGCCGTAGAGATAACGGCTAAGAGCAAAAAAAACAGGCCGCTTAACGAGATGAGCGTGGTCAGCGCGCGCGCCTTTACGGTAGAAGAAACACAGCGTTATGCCGCCGCCATCAACGATCCCCTGCGCATGGCCTCCAGCTTTGCAGGCGTCGTCTCCGCCGACGACGGCAATAATGAGATCGTCATCCGCGGCAATTCGCCAGCCGGACTATTGTGGAGAATGGAAGGCGTGGACATTCCCAACCCCAATCATTTCAGCAGCGCAGGCAGCAGCGGGGGAGGCGTCTCCATACTCAGCGCGCAGTTGCTGGCCAATTCCGATTTCGTGACCGGCGCCTTTGCCGCGGAATATGGCAATGCGCTCAGCGGCGTATTCGACCTGAGGCTGCGCAAGGGCAACAGCGATAAAAGAGAATACACTGCGCAGGTAGGCTTATTAGGATTGAACCTCGCCGCCGAAGGCCCGCTGGCCCGCTCTTACAAGGGCTCCTACCTGGTCAACTACCGTTATTCCACGCTGCAGGCGCTCAGCAAAATCGGGTTGGAAATAGCCGGCGGCATTACCAATTTCCAGGATCTCTCGTTTAATATCTACCTGCCCGCCGGCAAAGCCGGCGAATTCACCCTATTCGGGTTTGGCGGGTTAAGCGACCAGGATATGGAATCAGAAAAAGATCCGCTGAAATGGGAATCGGAGGGCGACCGGTACGGCGGCGTCTTCAAAGCCAATACCGGCGCAACAGGCATTACGCATGGGATCGCGCTGGGACTGCGCACCCATCTCAAATCCTCTGTGGCCCTGTCTTATGCGCAGAACGAGTACAATGAATTATATGACGAGGGCAATGGCTCTTTATTAAATACTTACCGCAATCAATACCGCACTAAAAAATGGATCCTTTCCTCCGTCGTCAATCATCAGGTCAATGCGAAGAACAGCATACGGGGCGGGGTAACTGCCAATATCATCGGCTATGATTTCTATCAGAAATCCAGGGAAACGCCTGAAGACCCGGTACTGGAAAGAATAAACCAATCGGACAATACCGAAACGCTGCAAGCCTTTGCCCAATGGCAGTATAAGCCTATGAACAGGCTTAGCGTACAGGCGGGAGCGCATTATCTCCGCTTATTACTCAACAACAGCCATTCGCTGGAACCCCGCGCTTCTGTAAAATATGAGCTGGACCGGAAAAATGCCCTTGCATTCGGATATGGCCTGCATAGCCAGGTACAGTCGCTGGGCGTGTATTTTGCAAAGGCCGTCAATACGGGAGGCGCAACCTTCCAGCCTAATAAGGATCTTTCCTTTACGCGGGCGCATCATTATGTATTGTCATATAGCCATGCTTTCCGCCCGGATCTTCGCTTCAAGGCGGAAGCCTATTACCAGTCCCTGTTCGATGTCCCGGTAAGCATTTACGACAGCCTGAGTTTCTCCACGCTCAATATCCGCGGCGACTATACTACGGAGGCCCTAACCAATAAGGGCAAGGGAAGGAATTATGGGATAGACCTGTCGCTCGAAAAATACTTGCGCAACAATATCTATTTTATGGTCAATACCTCCCTTTACCAGTCGAAGTACACCGCCAGCGACGGTATAGAAAGGGATACGCGGTTCAATGGAAATTATGTCAGCAATTTTACCGGGGGTAAGGATATTGTTTTGAAAGATGGAAAACGCACGATCGGCGCGCATATCAAGATCATCTATGCCGGCGGTTTCAGGAATACGCCGATAGATATAGAGCGTTCCATAGAGAAAGGGTATACGATATGGAAGGAAAAAGAGGCTTTCACGCTGCAGAACCCCAATTATTTCCGCACCGATCTGCGGATCGCCATGAAGTGGAACCGGAAGCGGCTGACCAGTACCCTATCGCTGGACATCCAGAACCTCAGCAATCGCTTGAACCTGTACAACCAGTATTTTGACGCGTTCAAGGGCCAGGTGGTCAATAACTACCAGACAGGCATCATTCCGGTGTTGAATTATAAGGTAGATTTTTAGAGGGAACGTTCCCGCTGTTAACGTTAGCAGGGGAAACTCAGGGGGCTGAAGGTTTGCAGCCGGAGCAATGGGAATATGCCAAAACTCCTTTTGGCTTAAAAACAGAACGCCTGAGAGCTTGCAGTCAGGGCGACAAGCTGGGAAAGGCTGCCAAGCATTAACATTTTTTTTTGAGTTCCCGATAGGGGTTTGGGCCGTACGGGTTGTCATACCTGTACAAAATCCGAAAATTATTTCAACGCCGCGGCAAGAGATCGCCTCATCAACCGCTCAACATTTAAAAACAGCAACATGAAAAAATTCAGCGTGGCCGCTTTATTCGCCCTGGCCCTTATCAGTCTGAATGCCTGCCGGAAAGTTATCGGCGAGGGGCCGGTAGTCACAGAAACCAGGAGTACCGGCGAATTCCTGGGTATAAAGTTTGAGGTCCCGGGCGAGATGGTATACATCCCCGGCGACGGCTATAAGGTTGAGATCAGCGCGCAGCAGAATATCATCAATATCATAGAAACGGCTATTGTCAATCATGAATTAAAGGTGAGGGTCCGCAATAATATCAACCTGCGTTCACATGAAGAGATAAAAGTAACGGTAACGGCGCCGCCCGTACTTAGCCTGGGTTTAGCCGGCTCCGCGAAGATCAGCGTGCTGCAGCCGTTTTCTCCCGAGAATATAAATTTATCCATCAGCGGGTCGGGGAATATTTTCATCAACGAGATAAACACCGATCACCTGGATGCAAATATCAGCGGATCGGGCAGGATCGAGATCTTGCGGGGGTCCGCAAATATGGAGGATTTCACCATCAGCGGCAGCGGCGAAATAGAGACGCTTGGCTTCCCTGCTAAAAAAGCGCATACGCAGATCAGCGGATCGGGGAATATCAGGGTAAAGGTCAGCGATGAATTGAACAGCAAGATCTCCGGAAGCGGATCGGTATATTACCTCGGAAGCCCTGTCGTGAACAGCAGCGTTTCAGGCAGCGGCAAGGTGGTGCAGTTGCAGGATTAAAAGTCAAACAAAATATCCGCGAAATATAATTTATTGAAACAGCTGTTTATCTCTTTTTATCTAAATCATTTCTACTAGTCATAAAAACACTGAAAACAACAACTGTATTATCAATAATCTCAAAAACCGTAATGTATGGAAAGCGGTTAAGATTTCCTTGACGAACCGGCTTCTGATAGTAGGAGTAATGTTGTGGATGCGACTCAAGAAACTCTATGCCCAGTCCTTCTCTTTGCAGTTCATACCAGTCGTACGCTTCAATAATTTCTATAGCGGCAAGAGGTCTAACCTCGATCTTATAAGGCATTTCTCTTTCCTTTATCAATAGCCATCTGCTTAACCTGATCCCAGGTAAAAGAGGATGCGACAGAGTTGCTGAGATATTCTTCACGATCCCTGAGAATTAATCGCTTTCTCGCATCGGCTTCTACCTCTTGCGAACTCCCACTATTCAAATAGTTTTTTGCTACAAGAAGCAAAGACTCCTTTTGAACCGCTGATAGTTGAGACCAGTACTGCATAAATTCATTATCTAATTGCAATGCTCCCATATAAACGGTTTTTTACAAATTTACATTTATTCCTGCCAAATATTAGCCTTATCAGACATTGATAGAATTAGCTCTTTAAAATAGCGTCAATATGCATATGATTCTGATCATCAACCACTAACGACATTTCCTTATCTATTAGTTTAGCACAAATCCACTATTAGTCTATTAATACCAGATTTTTAAACATTGCCCCTCATAAAATCCTTGATGGCGGTATGATAAACCGTTTTACCTTTTTTCACCTTGTACGCTGATTTCTTAGCGGGATCCTGAATAATGGATTGGGCATATTTCACGGCTTCGGCGAATGCATTCCTTTTCTTTTTCTGGTCTTTTGAAGGCTTAATGCCGCTCATATCGGGGTATTTGCTGGCAAAAGTCTTATTTCCTCTTCTTCGAA
>JAEUVR010000231.1 GCA_016786785.1 Chitinophagaceae bacterium | reverse complement strand
TGGCTTTAGATGCAGCGAGCGTAGTAGAGGATGGGCGAACAGCGGGCATACTGCTTGATTCCGTGACTATTGAACCGCCTTGTGGTAAACGGAGCTCCGGTACGCTGCAGTTGCACGCGTTTTCGGCAACGCCCGGGCCGCTGACCTTCACAATGGACGGCAGGTCGAATACAACCGGATATTTTGACGCTGTTTCCGCTGGCGCCCATGCTGTTCGTATCAGCAATGCCATAGGCTGCGTCGTTGATACCAGCATTGTTGTTGGCAGCGGCTTATCTACTCAGTTTGTTGTGACTAAAAAAGACGTAGGCTCCTGTACGCTGCCGGACGGTGAATTGTCGCTCTCCGGCGTTACGACTTCGTATTTTCCTGTTACTTATAGTATCAATGGCGGTCCGTATGGCTTGCAATCCCATTTCTTTGCGCTGGGCGAGGGACAACATGAGCTGTCGATCCGGGATGGGGCGGGTTGTCAAATTGATACTATAATTTCTATAGGATCGGCGCAGCCGGCGCCGCCGAAGATTGAGGTTTCTGTTGCTGCAGCGAGTTGCAATAAGCCAAATGGAAAAGTTAATATTGTTGTTTCCGGCTCCGATGGTCCATACACGATTAATTATGATGGTCGGTCATACGCTCAAAACGAAAATACATTTGCTGATCTGCAGGAAGGTTCGCATGAGTTTTCAATAAGCGGCGCAACTGATTGTTCCTGGGATACGACCGTGATTGTGCCGGGCTTGGCGGTATCTGCAGTTCAGCGGAGGATTAAAACTACAAATCCGACTTGTGCGTTTCCGGAAGGCGGCGAATTAATTATAGATGTAGAGGGTTCACAGGGGCCTTATCAGTTAGATTACGGTTCTCGTGTTTTTGCATCCGGTTCTGCGATCACTGGTTTAACAGCCGGTACGTATGCAGTGAATATTATCAATAAAGACAGATGTATCGTGGAAAGCGTTCAAGCCGTCCTGACGATTGGAGAAGATCCATCCTGCGAGGAACTTATTATGCCCAATGCTTTCACGCCGAATGGCGATGGGATCAACGAAACCATTAGGCCTGTGCATAGTCCGTTGATCAGGGAAATGCGCTGCGACATCTTTAACCGATATGGCCAACGGATGTACAGTTATAATGGACGCGGATCTGGATGGGATGGGAATTTTGGCGGTAAGCCGCAGCCCGCTGGCAATTATATCTGGTCGGCCCGGTATGTGAGTAATCGCGGAGAAGTCATTACCCGCAAGGGAAGCTTTATGCTCATAAGGTAACATCAATCACGAAACCCATCCTTCGTCTTACGTTAATAGCCGGTTTTATCAATACGTTGGTGGAGAAACTAAGAGAACAAATACCCGGCGCTACGGATACTATGGCGCAATTGGACCTCAGCTTTTCCGCGCATTTTGACTTGGTTACCATACATCCATTTTACGATGGAAACGGACGAACCAGCCGCCTCCTGATGAATTATATCCAGCGGTATTATCATTTGCCGCTTGCTATTGTGCATACTGAAGATAAGGCTGCTTACTACGAAACTTTGCAGCAAACGCGAAAGCAGGAAAATCCTGAAATATTCCGAGACTTTATGTACCTACGGTACGATAAGCATCTCCGGACGGAGATAGATGAATACAACAAGGCTGTGCACACGCAACAGATACAGCTCAAAACAGGGGGAAGGGGATTTTCGCTGTTTTTTAGCGCTTAAGTCTCACGTCAATAATTGCTTTATCCATTTTGCCGTGGAACATATCCGTAAGCTTCGAGTTCGCCGGGATCTTTTATGTGGGAGGTGCCGCCATGAGATAGCATATATAGGTCGTCGGATATGTCCACCACATCGTTGTAAAGATGATCGGTTATCAAAATTCCTTTTTGACGCTTTTCTGTATTCAGAAGGCGTTTGACTTCCCCGACGCTGATTGGCGCCAGGTTCGTGAATGGCTCGTCTAACATCACAAACCGGCTGGAAGATTTAGCGATTACGAAGATCTCGACCAATCTTCTCTCGCCGCTCGAGAGAGACGACATTGATGCGCTTGCCTTAGGGCTGAAATTACTGAAGGCGCCAAAGAATGATTGTAGGTCCAGCTCGAAGTCTGCAAACAATCGGGATAACGACATAGAACGTGGAACAAAATTGAATTGTGGGAGATACCTGATCAGTTTCGGGTGTTTGAAAGGCTCCACAATGGATCTGCCGTCGAATCGAATGGATTTCTCAGCGCTTATTTCGCCATAGATGGTATTCATGAGCGTGGATTTACCCGCTCCATTTCGTCCTAGTAATCCTGTAATCTTGCCCGTCTCACACTTGAGGTATACATTGCCGAGTATTCTTCGATCGTTGCGGTATAGCTGGATGCCGTCCGCTTCCAGCGTGTGCGTTATTTCCATGCTATGCCTATTGAGATTCCAAGGAAGAATAAAAACAGATCAGTCGACGCTACGATGATCCATAGAAGATTGGGAGATAGGCCATGGTTTCTATAATAGTAGAATTCTTTCTTTTTATAATTGGTTATAAAATAGAAGATCGCGAGAGAACAAATGGCCTTAAATGCAAAGACGGTGGAAAAAGAACTCAACCCATGCTTTCGGACTAAAAAAACACACAGGCCGGTAATGGCGATCGAAACAAGCGCAAAGCTTTTATAGAACGTTAAACATAGCCTAAGGAATTTTAATAATTGCATTATAGCAGGGGTTGTGCTTTATCGAGCATTGTTCAACAGTTATACCTCTTTGATTTGCCTTAGGCACGCAGCATGCCAATATCTAATATAGGCTATTTTATGATAAGCATGCGACCGTCATATGGTATTACCTCATGATCAGCATTGCTTCTGCGCGTTTCATCGTCCGAATTCTACCCAAAATCTTAATCCATAGTTTTCAGGTTTTGTCGCCAAATAATGTAATTAAATACATATTTTTAGAACTTTTCAGGCAAAACGCATTGCATAGATGTTGATAGCTGTACTGGCGGGCCTTATTGGCGCAATATTGTACATTCCACTGGGCAAATACCTCAGGGGAAGATTATCTGTTTTGGCTTCGGCGCTGCCGCTGGGCCTGTTCATTTATTTCTGCAGTTTTATCCCAGAGGTAAGCGCTGGAAACAGTTTTAGAACGCATTATCCCTGGGTGACTTCACTGGGCGTCAACTTTGATTTTTACCTCGACGGCCTCTCGCTTTTGTTCAGCCTGCTGATCACTGGCGTGGGCGCACTTATCTTTTTATATGCTTCCGCATACATGAAGGGGAATCCTTATACGGATCGCTTTTTCGCATACCTGAGCCTGTTTATGGCCGCCATGCTTGGGGTGGCGCTATCCGACAATATATTATTGCTGTTTATATTCTGGGAGCTGACCAGCATCAGCTCATTTTTTCTGATCGGGTTTGATAACGAAAATGCCGATTCGCGCAAGAACTCCCTAAAGGCGCTGGCGATAACGGGAGGCGGCGGATTTTTCCTGATGGCGGGATTGATACTAATGGGTCATGTATCGGGCAGTTATTCCATACAGGAGATGGTCAGCTCGAATGAAACGCTGAAGGCGCATGCCTTATACGGCTTGATTCTGATACTGATCTTTGCAGGAGCGTTTACCAAATCGGCCCAGTTCCCCTTTCATTTCTGGCTTCCGGGGGCGATGAAAGCTCCCACGCCGGTATCTGCATACCTGCATTCAGCCACCATGGTCAAAGCAGGCGTTTACCTGTTGGCCAGGATGAACCCTGTATTGGGCGGCACAGATCAATGGGCCATCCCGCTGGTGATTGTCGGCGGGATCACCATGCTTTACGGCGCTTTTCATTCCATCTTCCGCGTCGATATGAAGTCGGTATTGGCCTATTCCACGATCTCTGCATTGGGCATCCTGGTGTTTTTGATCGGCATCGGCACAAAGGAATCGCTTCTGGCCGCATCCGTATTCATACTGGTGCATGCCTTATACAAAGCGGCTTTGTTCCTGATCACCGGCGTAGTCGATCACGAAACAGGCACGCGTGATCTTGCTAAATTGTCGGGCTTGCGTAAGGTTCTTTTCCCGGTAGCTGCCGCCGGACTGTTGGCCGCCCTGTCGAGCGCGGGCCTGCCTTTTACCTTTGGCTTTATCGGCAAGGACCTGATCTATGAAGCTACGCTACATACCAAAGGCTTGCTGCCTGTCATATATACGGCGCTGGCGGTGATTACTAATATATTGTTGTTGTATGCTGGTTTCCTGGCCGGTATCAAACCCTTTGGGGGCGCGCTTCCCACGCAGTTTGAAAAAGTACATTTACCTCATTGGCTGATGTGGACGCCGCCCGTGCTGCTGGCTGTTATGGGAGTGATTCTGGGTTCTTTTCCGGCGCTGGTCGATGGAGCCCTTCTCAACCCCGCGGCGCAGGCCATTGCCAATACGCCTATCGAGTCTCCTTTAAAAATATGGCACGGGTTTAATATTGTGCTGCTGTTGAGCGGCATAACGCTGGCAGCAGGCTCGCTGCTGTACTTCTTCAAAAAGCCCTCCCCGGCTGGATTGAATTGGATTGAAGGTTTTAACAGGATCTCGCCCGAAAACATCATGCGGCAATTGGCGCGTTATTTCAGCCGGCTCTCAGATTGGTATACCGATGTGTTTCATAATGGTTTTTTGCGTTCTTACCTGTTGCGCATTATGG
>JAEUVR010000230.1 GCA_016786785.1 Chitinophagaceae bacterium | reverse complement strand
CTCCTGAACCCGGCAGCTATCGTAAGAGGAAGGCTTAAAAAGATTGCCAGCAACACTTTTGATCAACCCTCCTGGGAACTCAGTATGGCAAGAAAAGATGCGCGGCTCATGATGGAGCAGGCGGCATCTTCCCATAAAACGCTTTTGGCAGTGCCGGCGGTAGCGCAAAAAATGGATCTTTGGCTGGCCAAAGGTCATGGACATAGCGACTGGACCATTCTATCGAAGGATCCCAATAAGGCCTGAGCGGACAGGGTAAGCTCTTTATTCCTTTCCGTTTATAAAAAATCAACCGTCTCCCTTATGGTATGCTCATCCCGGTATATCCGCCGGTGCCCCAGCCCTTTGGATATCCGGAACCGTATATTCGGATGGTTGTCTTCCTGCACCCTCAGCGCATCTTCCAGGGGCGTCAGGTCGTCGTCCTCATCATGAAACCAGAGTATTTCGGCCCCGACCGTTTGTACCGCGCGACGGATGGAATAATACGCGGGCCAGTTCCCGGACAGCTCAAAAATATGGCGCTCAAATTCATTTCTAACGTCATTGTCCAGTCGAAGAAATCGAAAAAACAATCTAAGGGTAGCGCTTGTTTCGGTCGCGGGGGCAATAAAAACCGCTTTGATGGGACGGTCGCTCTGAAGCTCCTCCAGGAAAAGAGAAACGATCAAGCCTCCATAAGAATGCGCCAAGAAGCCGTCTATAGGGCCGTAAAGTTCGTATACTTTCCGAATGGTCGACAGATAGAGCGGCAGCGTGAGCCGGTTGCCCGAAGATCTTCCGTGCGCCGGGGCGTCAAAAGCGATTACTTCGTATCCTTTTTTTACCAGCAAGCCGATATACTTATCAAAATTTTTGGAAGAAGATTCAAAGCCATGCGCTATCAGTATTCGTTTAGCGCCCGCCCGATTCCAACGATGACCATAGATCGTATATCCTTCAAGCATAAACGATAATGTTTCGCCTTCTTTAAAAATGCCGGGCTCTTTTCTTTTGGACTTTCTGAAAGGCGTGCAAAAGATATCAAACGCGCTTTCCGCCGCTTTCTTCTTTGAAAAAAAGGACAATACCTTCAACTTAGCGCGCAGGTAGGCGACCAGTATTTTTTGCTTTAACTTCATTTCCCGCTTTTCTTTGTAAATTTATTGATACGTCAACGCAACGCGCTTGCGCTTGCCTTTTTTAACGTTAAGAACAGCTTTCGGTAAAATTATTAAAAAAGCCCCAGGGAGAGGTTTATCGTAGCTTATGCAGATCGTACTCTTAGGAACGGGAAATGTGGCCGTCGTATTAGGCAGGTTGATCGCCAATTCAGAACATTCCATTACACAGGTATACGGCCGGAACAGGGATAACGCCAGGCTATTGGCTGAGGAGTTGAGCGCTATTTCCGGCAGTCCCGTTGCTTTTACCGCCGAAACGAAGTCGCTCGACCTATCGGCCGGGCTCTACCTGGTAGCCGTATCTGATAGCGCGCTTATAGATATAAAGAACTGGCTGAAGCTGGATAAGCAGTTGGTTGCGCATACGGCGGGGGGCGTATCGCAGAACGTTCTAAAAACAGTAAGCGCCAACTATGGTATTTTTTATCCGCTACAAAGCCTGAGGAAGGAAATGACCAGGATCCCGCATATTCCCTTCCTGGTGGATGGCAATACGCCGGAAAACCTTGCAACATTGTTCGACCTGGCGAAAGATCTCTCGCCCGACACATCCATGGCTGATGATACCGCCAGGCTTAAGCTGCATGTTGGCGCGATCATCGTCAACAATTTTACCAACTACCTGTTCACGCTGGCGGAAGACTATTGCCGGCAGGAGGACATTCCTTTTAATACATTAAAACCGCTGATCAGGGAGGTGGCCGAAAGGATCGATCATGCTTCGCCGGGGACGTTGCAAACCGGTCCTGCGATCCGGAACGACGAGGGCACCATTCAAAAGCATAAGGAGATGCTGCGCAGTTATCCGGCTTTATTCCACCTGTACGATGAGATCACCAGAAGCATTCAGCAATATTATCAATCCAGGTCCGGGCAGGTTTAAGCGATAGAGATCCCTATCCATATTCAACGCTTGCACCCGCAAGAGTCGCCTGCATCTGCTCAGTAATCCGCCACACGGCGCTTACCATAATGCCTTGTCTATCCCTGCCTGTTCTGTAAGGTTGGCTTAGGCGATTTTTTCTTTTTTCTATGACCTGGCGCCGGCTGAAGGGAATCGGCAATCTTTGCCGCTTCAAAAGCATTGATCACCCCGCCTGTCCGCGAGAGGGCTGAAAGCGACACGCTATCTTCCGTACCCGGCTTTCTTACCGGCTGCTCCGGCGCTACTACAGATTGTTCAATGCAATATTTTAGCTGTTCGGCAGTGAGGAAAGGAAAATAAGATAAAAGAAATGCGGCTGTTCCCGCCACCACCGGCGAAGCCATGCTGGTGCCCTGTGCGTTGCCGTAAGTATTGCCGCCGGGAATGGTAGAATAGATCTTTACGCCGGGCGCAAAAACATCCACCTGGTCTTTTCCATAATTAGAGAAAGAAGCCGTGATGCTGCCTGTCGCCTCATCGCCGCTGGCGCCAACAGTGATCCAGTTGTCCGCACGGGCGCCGGAAGCTTTCAGCATGGCGTTGGGGAAATTATCGGAGGAGTCGATATTCTTGGCGTCATTGCCTGCGGCATGAACGAGCAACACGCCTTTATCCTGCGCATATTTAACGGCATCGTCCACCCATTCCTTCTCAGGAGAAAAATCTTTCCCAAAACTCATGTTCACTATTTTTGCGCCATTGTCCACCGCATAGCGGATCGCCAGCGCGATATCCTTGTCGTGTTCGTCGCCATCCGGCACCGCTCTTATCATCATCAGTTTTACATTGTCGGCAATCCCGTCCATGCCCAGCTTATTGTTGCGCACCGCGCCGATGATCCCTGCCACATGCGTTCCATGGAAAGGGGTAGAAGCCATCACGTCGGCATTTCCATAATACCGGTCATTAATATCCGATTCATCGTCGCCGACAATCTCCTTACGGTATTCCGGCGGCGCCGTTTCTTTTGCTTCCGCCTTGCGTTCCTCTCCGCCCACAAATTCGCTAAAGCCCTGGATGAATTCCTGGTTGGTGGTCTCCATCATCTGGTTTGCCCTAAATAGGTATAAAAGTCCCCCGCGGGCCGCCTTTTCCGCCGGGGTAACCGCTACAAAACTATCCAGGTCATTGCCGGTAAACGTGTCTTTCTTCAGGGCTACGCGCAAAACGCTATCGCTTTTCAGGGCGCTGGATAAAGCTCTTTTCAGCATCAGCAGGTCGAGGCCGCCGTCATCGCCGGCGCCTTCCACTTTATTCTTTGCTTTGAGCCAGGTTTGGTATTCCTCGAGTTCCGCTCCCTGAAGAGCAGCTGTATCGATCGTTTTCCCCTTGTATTTTTCTTTCAGCTTATGGTATACTCTTGCGCCTTCGTAGGAATCCTGTTTCACATTGCGGCCGTCTTTTCCGCCAAGAAAATTCCATCCATACACATCGTCAACATAACCATTGCCGTCGTCGTCAATGCCGTTGCCGGGTATTTCTTTAGGGTTTCTCCACAATACCTGTTTCAGGTCCTCATGCAAGGTATCGATACCCGAATCG
Source organism: Chitinophagaceae bacterium (assembly GCA_016786785.1). GTDB lineage: Bacteria > Bacteroidota > Bacteroidia > Chitinophagales > Chitinophagaceae > Flavitalea. Next base: position 2,267 of record JAEUVR010000230.1, on the reverse strand, counting down.
ATGATGGCCACCACTACGGGGGTAGACTTCAGGTTCTTCGATTTTACGAAATCATAAGCCTGAGCAAGACTTATCCCGTAATACCCGTCTTTTTTCTTATCCAACAGTTGCCATCCCTTAGGGACATCGCCGCTTTTTGAGGTTTTTTCCTGTTGCCCGAACAATGCTACAGCGCTAAAAAAAAGGACTGCAAAAACGCCGGTTGACTTGATCATTAGATTCATTATGATTTATTTTTCTGTCTTATAACGCCAATTAAATATCAGATACTTTGGGGCCGTCGGTTTTGGGGAAGCAATATCAGCAAAAATAGAACAATAATCGCCGCTCAACGTAATAATTACATGAGCGGCGGTTATCTTGTATAATGAATCGTTTTAACGGGAGGAAATACGATTAATCCTTTTCGAGTTTTAGCGCTACGCGTCTGTTGATCGCCTGGCCTTCTTTAGTAGCATTGGAAGCAATAGGTCTTTCAGATCCATAACCAATCGCCGATAACCTTGAGCGATCTATTCCTTTTTCTACCAGGTAACGGAGTACGGATTCAGCGCGTCGCTGCGACAATTGTTTATTCAACTTTGCCGAACCGGTGGCATCCGTATGCCCTTCTATAATGAGACTGGCGGTAGAATGAGAAGACAGCAATACGATCAGTTCATTCAGGGGGATATAAGAAGCGTCAGAGATCACATCGCTGTTTACATTGAACAGGATATTTTTTGCCGCATAGTTCAGTTGGCTGATCAGTTCCTCTTTAACAAGAGGACAACCCATGTTGCTTACAGGACCCGCTTTACCCGGGCATTTATCCTCCTTATCATTCAACCCGTCGCCGTCGCTGTCGGGAATAGGGCAGCCATTGAATTCAACCGGGCCGGCTTTATCGGGACAGGCATCAATATTATCCGAGATGCCATCGCCATCGGTATCGCGTAAGGGGCATCCGCCGTATTGCGGCGATCCCGGCTCATCGGGGCATTTGTCCTCTTCATCATTAACGCCATCCTGGTCGCGGTCGGGAATGGGACAACCATTGTATTTTGACAAGCCTGCGATATCCGGACATTTATCCCTGCTATCGGCAATGCCATCTCCATCCCTGTCGGGGCAACCCTGGGTAGCGGCTGAGCCGGGAAGGGTAGGACATTCATCCATAGCGTCGGGTATGCCATCCTTATCCGAATCTTTTGGCTGGCGTATACCTGTGCTTGTTTTATTCAGCCATATGCCCAAAGAAGCGCCTATCACCTGGTGCTTAAAACTTCCATCATAATCAGCTGTATAAAAATCGGTCAGCCCCCGGCTGGCATATGCGGATAACATTACCGACCCGATCTCCAGGCCCACGCGTGCGTTTACGCCGGCTTCCATGGTTTTAACCTTGCCGGCTTCGTTTCCCGATTCCAGGTTGAACTCGTCGTTTTTATAACTGTTGGAAGAAAAAAGACGCGTTTCAGATTTTTGTTTCCCATTATAAAAGAAGCTAACATACGGCCCTGCGCTAAGCATAACATGGACTTTCTGATTCAGCGGGATCTTATATACAAGGTTGACAGGAAATTCAATATAATTGGTAAAAAACTGCTGAGAGGTAAACACGGTATCGGAAGCCGTTGCGATATCCGTATCATTCCTCATTAGAAACTTTCTTCCCTTTGCCTGATAAAGTATCCCGGGGTGCAGGAACCAATCGCCCGAAGCAGTCAATGGCGCCTCGACCAAAACGCCAATATGCAGCCCCGGCCTTGGAGAATAACCAGGCTTAATCGCGGCATCCCATCCGGGAATATTGTTCTTTTCCAATACCGATGAAGACTGCGGGCCTCCCAGCAATCCTATTCTGGGCTGGGCATAAGAAAGGGAAATTATACACCCAAAGACTATTAGGGTCGAGTAGATCTTTTTCATAAGAAATGGGCTTTCAACTTAAATAACGCTTTGGAAGCCAGATTATTTTATGTTCCGGCAGGTAAAACCAGGCGAAGGGCCGGGATAGCCGTATGGCCGGAACCTACAGCTTCTCAAAAGATCATCAGCGTATAAGCCAAACGTCTGCGGTTTCGCCGATTACGCCCTGCCGTGCATGAGCTAAATAAATGTATCCCAGCCTATAAGTTAAAGTTGATCCCCTGGGCCAATGGCAACTGCCTCGAATAGTTGATGGTATTTGTTTGCCTTCTCATGTAGGCTTTCCAGGCGTCGCTTCCGCTTTCCCTGCCTCCCCCGGTTTCCTTTTCGCCGCCGAATGCGCCGCCGATCTCCGC
>JAEUVR010000193.1 GCA_016786785.1 Chitinophagaceae bacterium | reverse complement strand
AGTTCCAGAAAAAAGGAGAGCCTACGGTTCCCCACATGACAGGATTGTTGAACCGCTGGTAATTAGGGCGGCCGTAATAAGATGAATAGGGCCAGTTATTCCGCGGATAACGATAGCTCATGTCATTGTACAGGTAGTTATTCCTGGCCCTTTCCATACGAAGATCGCGACGGAACTGCTTACGGGCGTCCCGGGCCTCTTCCTTATCCGCCAGGTAATCAATTGCTTTATAGGTTTGCTGCGCCGTAGTGGACTGGGTGGCATTGACCGAATCCGACAATTTCATATACTTATCGCGGCTGGCAGCATAATTGGGGTTCTGATCTTTGGCCAATTCCTGCCCTATAGCCAATAGCCCTGAAAAGACGGTAAGGAAGAAGAGTAGTATTGTTTTCATCTGTATAGTATTTAGATTTGCAATGGTCATATGGAACTTACCATGATAAAATTTTCATACCCTGGGGAGAATAGTGAAAATTTTATCATAGACGTTTCATAACGTCATTTTTAGAGTGATTAACTCAATACTAAAGTATAAAACGGGCCGTTAAGCCGCTGTTAAAGCCTACTGAAAGCAGGCTGTCCTGCTCCAAATTAACATTTTCCCGCTTACCCTAATAGCGTTGTTTTCCCCAATCGAAAAGGTAAAAATACGATCCCGCTGGAATAAGGGTCGGGTAGTGGATAGGGAATTAAAAAAGACCGTATCCCGGAAATGGCAGCGACTTCGTTTCAGCCCTAACGCTTTATCGGATAAACATCCAAAATGAGCCATTACCCCCGAAATGAAATATTGGATATAGGGCTGAAATATTTATTTTAGCAAGGAGAAGTTTCCGTATGAATTACCGGTTGATCTCTTTAACCCCTCTCTACAAATGAAGGAAAATATCAAAATCGGGCTTGCGGACGACCATGTATTGTTAAGGAACGGACTGGCGATCCTGATCAGGAACCTCGGGTATTCCGTTATCCTCGAATGCAGCAATGGCAAGGAGGTTATGGCCGGCATTGACAAAGACAACCTTCCCGACATCATGTTGATGGACATCAATATGCCGGATATGGATGGATTTGAAACAACGCTCTGGCTCAAGGAAAACCATCCCTCGGTCAGGGTGCTGGCGCTAAGCATGTATAAAGACGAACTGGCCATTATCAGGATGCTTAAGAACGGCGCCAAAGGATATATCCTCAAAGAAGGGGATCCCAGGGATCTTCAGTCCGCCATTACCTCCCTGATGCAAAAAGGATTTCACTATTCAGAACTTGTAACCGGCAGCCTGATCCATGCGATGGACGACAACGAAGGCCTGCAGGGCGGCGTCAGGATCAATTCCAAAGAAATTGAATTTTTAAAGCTGGCCAGCACGGAAATGACCTACAAACAAATTGCCGACCAGATGGCCCTGAGCCCCAGAACCATCGATGGCTACCGGGAAAGCCTATTCGAAAAACTGAATATAAAAAGCAGGGTCGGACTGGTATTGTACGCTATCAGGAACCGGATCGTTCAGGTAAAATAATACCTATATCAAGCGCAACGCCTATGCCCCTCTTAGTAAAAGACTACCATAACCGCATTAATGAATATTACCGGCAGGCCCAGTCTGACTACGAGCTGATATGGCATTTAAAAACGCATCATTGCCTGCACTACGGCTACTGGCAGCCCGGCACGCGGACACTGCGCGAGGCGCTGATGCGCATGAGCGACCAGGTAGCCATATATGGAGAGATCAAACCCGGCGACCGCGCGGTAGACCTCGGCTGCGGCGTGGGGGGGCCGGCCGTTTACCTTTCGCAAAAATACCATTGCCAGGTAGAGGGCATTTCCATTTCTCCCTTCCAGATAGACCAGGCCAGGGAGCTGGCAAAGAACAAAAAGACAAATTCCGTAAGTTTTAGCGTACAGGATTACTGCCATACGCGTTTTGACGATGAACAGTTTGATATCGCGTACGCCATAGAAAGCGCCTGTTATGCCGTCGACAAAAAAGAGCTGCTATCGGAAATGAACCGGATACTCAAACCCGGGGGAAAGCTTGTCGTACTGGATTTTTTCTGGACAAACGCCAAACGGGGATCGACAGATGAAGCGATCATGAAGAAATGGACCGAAAGCTGGGCTATCGCCGACTATGCCCGGGAAACTGATTTCGAAAACCAACTGGCGGAAACCGGCTTCATAAATACCCGGCGGGTCAACATCAACAGGGAAATCTATCCCAGCGTTAAAAGGCTTTATTATTGCTATTATCCCGGCGTTGTCTGCGATCTTCTTTTTCGCATGGTAAAAAACAGGAGCCGCGTCAATTATAAAAATGTGCGTTCGGCATTTTACCAGTATAGGACCTTCAGGAAAGGCCTTTGGAATTATAATATCTATGCCGCCGAAAAAGGCCGTCCCGACATCTGAAGAATGATCTTCCTGAAGAGATCGCCTTTCATCACCGGCTTGGTGGCATAATCATTCATCCCAGCCTCCAGGCAGGCTTGTTTTTCCGATTCCTGGGCAAATGCAGTTAAGGCAATGATCTTCAGGTTCCGGATATGCGCTTTTGCATGACCGCGTATTCGCCTGGTCGTCTCAAGACCGTCGGCGCCGGGCATTTGAATATCCATCAGTACGAGATCATAGCTGCCCTCTTCCACTTTTTTTAACGCCTCATTGCCGTCTGTCGCAAAATCTATCCTTATCTCCGGCGCTTCCGAATGCAGTATCTTTCGGATGATGAGCTGGTTCACTTCATTGTCTTCCGCTACCAGAATATGTATGCCTGCCAACAT